>DASSGC010000838.1:0-3183 GCA_035693765.1 Acidimicrobiales bacterium | reverse complement strand
GTCGGCTCTCCGCCGTCTTCAAGGCCGACGGCCCGGAGACCGCCGGCCGCTACTCGATCTCGGAGTGGTGGCTGGATCCGCACACAAGGGGACCGGGCGCCCACAGCCATCCGGAGGACGACGTGTTCTTCGTACTCGAGGAACGCATGCCAGCCATCGCCGACTGGTTCATTCAGCGTCCCCCCGGCGACGCCGACTGCTGAGCGGTCCGGCTCCGGTCATTGCCTGGTGCCTCGCATCGAGCCAGTGAGGTCACGCCCCGATCGGTGGAAGAGAGCGCATCCGCCTCCCCGGTCTCCTGACTCCCACAGGTACTGCCCTGGCCATACGTAGCCGAAGTCCAGCGCGGACCGATCTGGACCGACGCCTACGTACAGATCGAAGGCCGTGGAGCATTGCTGGCGGGCGCGCGCGTCCACCTCCTCGTCGCCCGGGTACGGACCGGGCGCGAGCACGAAGAGGTGGTACACCTCGGCCTCGTGAGGCCGTTCACACGGTACCAACCAGACGGATTCCGGCACCGATGAACCGGTCGACGGCGGGAGGTTGAAGCACTGACCGATTTGGA
Organism: Acidimicrobiales bacterium; assembly: GCA_035693765.1. Taxonomy (GTDB): domain Bacteria; phylum Actinomycetota; class Acidimicrobiia; order Acidimicrobiales; family VFJN01; genus ZC4RG19. Next base: position 2,615 of record DASSGC010000838.1, on the reverse strand, counting down.
GCGTGCTGAGCGGGACCTCCCGACCTCCTGCAGGCCCCTCGCCGGACACCTCCGTGTCGGTCGCCGTCTCGCTGTCGGCTGTCACGTGCCGGTAGAGGGCCAGTCCCGAGCTCGCCGACAGCGCGACGACGCCCGCGATGATGCCGGTTGTCGCCGTCCAACCGACTCGTCCGTTCGCCATGGTCGCGCGGCCGGCGGCAATCGCCCCGCAGGCGACCGCGATCACGGCGATCAGCGTCGACGCGATGCCGAGCCAGAACAGCGCGAGAGCGACGATGCCGAGCGCGAGCGAGATCGTGGCGAGGACGCGCGACGGTCCGCCAGTGGCGTTCCCCGGCGGTGGGGGCTCCTCGTCGGCGGTGTCGGTCGGGGGTTCGTCGCCGTCCCAGGGCGACACGGGCCCCGGGCTCGTCGAGGGTGCGACAAGCACGGCGTCCTGGAGGAGCACGTTGCGCTCGAGCTGCCGCAGTGGTGCGGACGGCTCGATGCCGAGCTCATCGGCGAGCCTCCGTCGTAGGCGCTGGTAGGCCGCGAGGGCGTCCGCCTGGCGGCCCGACTTGTAGAGCGCCGTGATCAGGAGCTCCCACAGCCGCTCCCGCAGGGGGTGGCGATCGACCATCCGCTCGAGCTCTCCGACAGCCTCGGCGTCTCGGCCTGCGGCCAGCTCGGCGGCGAGGTAGTCCTCGGTCGCCGCAAGGCGAAGCTCTTCGAGACGGCGGCGTTCGCCCACGACGAACGGCGCTCCGTTGATGTCGGCGAGGGCCGGGCCGGTCCACAACGCGAGCGCGTCGCGGAGCGCTGCACTGACGGCTGCGGGGGCTGCACCCTCCGATCGAGCCAACCGTGCACCGGCGACCGCCCTCTCGAAGCGGCCGACGTCCACCGCGTCGTCGGCGATCGCCAACAGGTAGCCGTGCGGGCGCGTCCGCAGCTCGTCGGCAGCATCCGCCTGCCGGAGGATCACGCGCAGGCGTGAGACATGGAAACGGAGCGCCTTGACGGTTCCATCGGGCGGATCGTCGCCCCACAGGCCGTCGATGAGGGCGTCGTTCGTCACGAGGCGGCGCGGCTGCAGGGCCAGGAATGCGAGCAGCGCACGCTGCTTCGCCGAACCGATCGGCACCGGACCGCGCGCTGACAGGACCTCCACGGGCCCCAGCAACCGGATCTCCATCGTGCGCTCCCGCCCACTCAGCTGGCGATCCCATGGTACGCGCCCGCTTACACGGCGCTCACGTCCCGCGGGTCCGAGCGCTCACCATCGAGGCGCACGCTCGACACATGGCGACAGGCCCGGGCACCGCATGGTGGCGGAGATCGGGCCGCGCCCGAGAGGAAAGGACGGAAGCGATGGTGAAGTCAGCGGGAACCATGAGCCGGTCGTGGGGTTCGACCAGGCAGAGACGGGAATGGCGACCAATCGGAGCATGTGTTGCACTGGTCGCTGCCCTGGGCGGGCTGGCGATGCTGATGGTCCCGGCCGGTGCGGCCGGGACGGAGCCGGCCGGTGCGGCCGGGACGGAGCCGTCCCCCACGGCCTTCACGGTGGAAGGCAGCGTCGTGTGGCTCGGCAGCACGGACAGCAGGGCAACGCTTGGCGTCGGGGCGTGCCAGATCGGCGAGCAAGCCCCCGTTTGTCCCAGCCTCCGTGCGACGACGGCTGCGGCCGACGGCTCCTACTCCCTCGCTCTTCCCCACGGGCGACCGAGCACATGGAGCGTCTTCGCGCTCGTCACGGTGGGTGAGCTGTTCCCGCCGGATACGTGGGCGGTGAGTGCGCCGACCGAGGTCACCGTGCCGCGTTCGCCGCATGACCCGGTGTCGTTGACGATCTCGACGCGCACCGTGGGAGTCAGGGTCGTTGATGGCGAGGGCAACGCCTTTCCGGAGCGCACGGCCGGGATCATGGCCATCCCGCCCTCGACCGGTTGGATGAGCGGCGGGTGGACGGATGCGGCGGGCAACGTCCTGCTCTTCCTCGACCCGACGGTGGAGTACGACGTCAGCGCGATGGCGACGAACACGGGTTGGCCAAACCCGTGGGTGTCCCCTGACGGCACGGAATTCCACTTCTCCGAAGGCGTCAGGGTGCTGGGCGCAGATCTGGCGGAAGGCACCACGTTCGTTGTGGCGCCGCCGGCCTGAACGCTCCCTTGGCAGCGGCCCGAGCCGGGGTCGGCCGGCCCGGCCGGTTCTGGTGACGGATCTGGTTGGTACTCAACCAGATCCGTCACCGGATCGGCATCGACCCGACGGCACGCCCGGCCTCACCGGCGACGGCGTCCGTCCGTGCCGTCGCCGGGGCCGACGTGGGCGGCGAGCCACCGGGTGAGCGGCGCGGCGGCCCGCCACACGGCGGTGACCCGGGTGGCGGCCGCCGGTGTGCCCAGCCAGCGCTCGGGCGGGTACCGGCGTACCGCGGCCAGGCTCTTGTGCCGCAACAGGTCGACGCGCGGATGGTCGCGGGGGTAGCCGCGGGGGGCGACCTTGAGCGCCTCGCCCGCCACCTCGAGGCCCTCGTCGCGGAGCCCGGCGACGATCCCCTCGAGCGCCGGGCCGCTGTGCCCGTCGTCCACGGCCGCTCGGTAGCGGGCGAGCTGATCGCCCGCCATCAT
>DASSGC010000837.1:0-13961 GCA_035693765.1 Acidimicrobiales bacterium | reverse complement strand
GGCCAGGCCCTCGTGGTCGTCGGGCGTGGGCCAGGTCCGGACCAGGTCGTGCTGGACGGGCGCGGCCAGCATCCCGACGGCCGACAGCACGCCGGCCCGCGCCGGCACCAGCACCGCGGGCATGTCCAGCGCGTCGGCCAGGGCGCAGGCGTGGAGCGGCCCCGCGCCACCGAACGCGACGAGCGCGAGACCCCGAGGATCGACGCCCCGCTCCACCGACACGGCCCGCAGCGCCTGCTCCATGTTGGCGTCGACCACGGCCAGCACACCCTCGGCCGTGACCCCCGCCCGGGCGAGGGCGGCCGCCGCCGCGTCCCGGTCGAGCGCCAGCCCCCCGAAGGACGCCCCGCCGGGGATGCGGCCGGCCACCAGGTTGGCGTCGGTGACCGTGGGCAGCTCGCCACCGCGCCCGTAGCACGCCGGCCCCGGGTCTGCCCCCGCGCTGGCGGGCCCCACCACCAGGGCGCCACCGGGGTCGATGCGGGCGATCGACCCGCCCCCGGCGCCGATGGTGTGGACGTCGAGCGACGGGAACCGCACCAGGAACCCGGCCACGGTGCGCTCGGCCGCCGGGGCGGGAGCGCCGTCGAGCACCAGGCAGACGTCGGTCGACGTGCCACCCATGTCGAAGGTGACGGCGTCGGGGAACCCGTTGGCCCGCGCGGCCGCGCCCCCGGCCCGCACCCCGCCGGCCGGGCCCGACAGCAGCAGCGCGGCCGGCACCTCGGCCGCCACGGCGGCCGGCAGCAGCCCACCGGACGACGTCATGACCAGCACCTCGTCGGCGAGCGCGTCGAGCCCCCGCAGGTAGCGGCGCAGGCGGGGCCGCAGCGACGCGTTGATGACGGTGGTGACCGTGCGCTCGACCTCGCGCATCTCCGGCGACACCTCGTGCGAGCACGTGACGTCGAATCCCCGGTCGCGCAGCACCGCCGCCACCGCCCGCTCGTGGGCCGGCTCGATGTCGGCGTGGAGCAGGCACACGGCCACCTCCTCGGCCGCCGGGTCGACCGCCGGCACGGCCGCCGGGTCGACGGGGGCGAGCTCCGAGCCGTCGGCCGCCAGCCGGCCGGGAACCTCGTAGCGCAGCTCGCGGGGGACCAGCGGCTCGGGACGGGTGGCGAGCTGGTCGTACAGCGACGGCCGGTCCTGGCGACCGATCTCGATCACGTCCCGCAGTCCCTCGGAGGTCACGAGGGCCACCGTGGCGCCCCGGCGCTCCAGCAGGGCGTTGGTGGCGACCGTCGTGCCGTGCGCCAGCATCCGCGGGCGGGCACCGCCCGCCGCCGGCACGCCGGTCGTCCGCGTGGTCCCGGCCGGGACCGACGCGACCCCGGCGCGGACCGCCCGGCCCGGGTCGTCGGGCGTCGACAGCACCTTGGCGACGCGGCCGTCATCGGCGACGACGTCGGTGAACGTCCCGCCCGTGTCGACACCCACGCGCACGGCCGCAACCTACCGCGCTCCCGCCCGGGCCCCGCGGCGACCGGCGTCGGCTCGGCCGACCGGCAACACAGGCCGAGCGGACAGGGCGCTCGCCACGGCCCACGCGTGGGGATCTGGCAGGGAAGCACCAGCTCGACAGCTCGGCCGACCGGCAACTCAGCACGGTGACCCGCGCCGGCGTGACCTATCCGCGCAGATCCTGGGACGCGGTGCCGGTCCGGCCCTGCTGGGTCTTGGCGGCCCCGACCGCCAGCGCGTCGACCAGGTCGTTCATCCGGTCGCCGGAGTGGCCCTTCACCCACCGGAACGTCACGTCGCCGCGCCCGGACACCGCCTCGACGAGCGGCTCCCAGAGGTCGCGGTTGGCCACCGGCTTGCGAGCCGAGTTGACCCAGCCCCGCCTCAGCCACCCCTTCCACCAGCCGTCGCGGAAGCAGTTGACGACGTACGTCGAATCGCTGACCACCTCCAGGGGCCCCGGGTGGGCGCGCACGGCTTCGAGCGCCGCGTTGATCTCCATCCGCTGGTTGGTCGTGCGGGCCGCCGCTCCGCTCGCGTAGGCCCCGCCCACCTCGGCCCACGCCCACCCGCCAGGCCCGGGGTTGCCGAGGCAGGCCCCATCGGTGAACACGACCGTGGGACGGGAGGCGGGGGCGGGAGGCACGGCGCGTCACCCTAGGCGCCGCCAGGCTTCGACCGATCCGTCACATCGTTCGAGGCCACGGGTGCAACGTTCTGTTTCACCTCATCCGGTGCCAGCATGGGCGCATGATCATCGACGGGTTCGTGCACCAGATCCCCGACACCGACCCGACGGAGACCGAGGAATGGCTCCAGTCGCTGGACGCGGTGGTCGAGGCGCGCGGCAAGCCGCGGGCTCGGTTCCTCGTGTCGAAGCTGCTGGAGCGGGCCCGCGAGCTCCAGGTCGGCACGCCGGCCACCGTGTCGACGCCCTACGTCAACACCATCCCGCCGGAGGAGGAACCCTGGTTCCCCGGCGACGAGGAGCTGGAACGCCGCATCCGCGCCTACATCCGCTGGAACGCCGCGGCGATGGTCGTCAAGGCCAACAAGCACGCCGACGGCATCGGCGGGCACCTCTCGACCTTCGCCTCGTCCGCCGCGCTCTACGACGTCGGGTTCAACCACTTCTTCCGGGGCAAGGAGGACGGCCTCGCCGGCGACGCCGTCTACATCCAGGGCCACGCCGCCCCCGGCATCTACGCGCGCGCCTTCCTGGAGGGACGCCTCACCGAGGGTGACCTCGACCAGTTCCGCCAGGAGGTCGGCGGCGGCCTGTCGAGCTACCCGCACCCCCGGCTCATGCCCGGGTTCTGGGAGTACCCCACGGTGTCGATGGGGCTCGGCCCGCTCAACTCCATCTACCACGCCCGCTACCTGCGCTACCTGCACAACCGCCGCATCGACGACACCAGTGGCAGCCGCGTCTGGTGCTTCATCGGCGACGGCGAGGTCGACGAGCCCGAGACGCTCGGCGCCCTGACGCTCCCCGCCCGCGACGAGCTCGACAACCTGATCTGGGTGGTCAACTGCAACCTCCAGCGGCTCGACGGCCCGGTGCGGGGCAACGGCAAGATCATCCAGGAGCTGGAGGCCGTGTTCCGGGGCGCCGGCTGGAACGTCATCAAGGTCATCTGGGGCTCCAAGTGGGACGGGCTGCTGGCCAACGACCGCGACGGGGTCCTGCTCAACAAGATGAACACCACCGTCGACGGCGAGTTCCAGCGCTACGCCGTCGAGTCCGGGGCCTACGCCCGCGAGCGCTTCTTCGGCCCCGACCCCCGCCTGCGCAAGATGGTCGAGAACCTCTCCGACGACGAGATCCGCAACCTGCCCCGGGGCGGCCACGACTACCGCAAGCTCTACGCCGCCTACAAGGCCGCCACCGAGCAGCGCGGGGCACCCACGGTCATCCTGGCCAAGACCGTCAAGGGCTGGACCCTCGGCCCCGACGTCGAGGGCCGCAACGCCACCCACCAGATCAAGAAGATGACGATGGACCAGTTCCGGGTGCTGCGCGAGCGGCTGCGCCTGACCGACGTCATCGACCCGGCCGAGCTGGCCGACGACCGCGAGCCGCCCTACGTCAACTTCGCCGAGGGCTCGGTCGAGCGGGAGTACCTGCGCGACCGGCGGCGCGAGCTGGACGGCCCCCTGCCGTCCCGGGTCGTCCGCAACCGCAAGCCGCTCGCCCTCCCCCAGGACAAGCCGTTCGACGAGGTGCTGGCCGGCTCGGGCAAGCAGGCCGTGTCGACCACGATGGCCTTCACGCGCCTGCTGCGGAACCTGATCCGCGACCCCAACGTCGGGCGCCGGGTCGTGCCGATCATCCCCGACGAGGCCCGCACCTTCGGCATGGACGCCCTGTTCAAGGAGTTCAAGATCTACGCCGCCCAGGGCCAGGCCTACGAGCCGGTCGACGCCCAGCTCCTGCTGTCCTACAGCGAGAGCAAGGACGGCCAGTTGCTGGAGGAGGGCATCACCGAGGCCGGGTCACTGGCGTCGTTCATCGCCGCCGCCACCAGCTACGCCCACCGCGGCGTGCCCATGCTGCCGTTCCTGACCTTCTACTCGATGTTCGGGTTCCAGCGGGTCGGCGACCTCATCTGGTCGGCGGCCGACTCCCGGGCCCGGGGCTTCCTGCTCGGCGCCACGGCCGGGCGGACGACGCTGCTGGGCGAGGGCCTGCAGCACCAGGACGGGCACAGCCAGGTGCTGGCCTCGGTGGTGCCCTCGGTGCAGGCGTGGGACCCGGCGTTCGCCTACGAGATGGCGACCATCGTGCGCCACGGCATCAAGGAGATGCTGGAGGACCAGCGCGACGTCGTCTACTACCTCACCCTCTACAACGAGAACTACACGATGCCGCCCCTCCCCGAGGGTGCGGCCGGGGGCATCATCGAGGGCCTCTACCGCTGGGCCGGCGCGCCCGAGGGTCCCGCCCACCAGGCGACGATCCTGTTCTCCGGCACCGCCCAGGGCGCGGCGCGGGCGGCGCAGGCCGAGCTGGCCGAGCGCTGGGACGTGGGCGCGGAGCTGTGGTCGGCCACCTCCTACAAGCGCCTGCGCGAGCAGGCGCTGGCGACCGAGCGCTGGAACCGCCTGCACCCCACGGAGCCGGCCCGAGTGCCCCGGGTCACCGAGCTCCTCGGCGACGACACCGGCCCGGTGGTGGCGGTCACCGACTTCATGAAGCTGGTGCCCGACCAGATCGCACGGTGGGTGCCGCAGCCGTTCATCCCGCTCGGCACCGACGGCTTCGGCCGGTCCGACACCCGCGAGCGGCTGCGCCAGTTCTTCGAGGTCGACATGCGCCAGGTCGTCGTCGCCACCCTGTGGGGCCTGGCGCTGCGGGGCGAGGTCAAGGCCGAGACGGTGGCCGAGGCCATCGCCCACTACGACATCGACCCGGACCGCATCGATCCCCTGGCGTTCGACCTGTAGCCGACGCCCGCGCCGACGCCGACCCCGAGGGGCGGCGGCTGCGATGCAGCCGTCGCCCCTCACGACCGGCGCCGCTCCCTCAGATCTGCGCCAGCAGGTCGAGCGGGAACGGCGGCTGCGCCAGGGGGCCGACGGCGATGCGCACCAGCAGCAGCGGGCTGTCGTCGCCCGCGATGCGGTTGAGGTGCACGGTGCCGCAGCCGGTGCAGCGGTGGACGAGCACCCACTCCCCGCCGTTGCGCACGCTGACGGCGATCGGCTCCATGGCCGAGCCGCACAGCTCGGCCGCGGCGCGATCGCCCGGGGCGTCGTCGACGTGGCGACTCCACAGGCAGTGGGGGCAGTGGTTGCGATGGGCGGTGCCAGGCGCCGCCGTCGGCACGTCGAGACGGCAGTGGCGGCATCGGAACGACTCCGGCAGGCGCCGGCGCCGATTGCGCTGGTCGCGCGACAAGGGAAACCTCCGTGGGAACACCGGGACAGAACGCGGAGGTGCGTCGCGGGTCCGGCAGCCGTCAGCCGCGGTGGCCGGTCAGGCGGGAGCCTGGGACGCCGGACGGTGACGGCGGACGCGCGACGCCATACGCACGGTGCCTGGCATCGGAGTCACCACCTTCCATCCGGTCGGTGCCGCCCCACGGGCGGCGATCGCCGGACATGCAAGCCGCCGCGCCGGCGCGCGAGCAAGCGAATTTCGCCGGCGTCCCGAACCGGGTCGGCGCCGTCGCGCCCGGCGCGATCCCCCCGACCCGGTTCGGGCGGGGGCGGCGGGTCAGGGCGCGCGCCGCGGCGTGAACACGGCGAGGCGGTCGCCCCGCTTGCAGATCTCGAACTGGTCGGCGCCCTCGAACGTCTCACCGTCGCGCGCCAGGCGCAACGGCCCGTCGTGCGACCGGACGTCGAGGCTCGTCGTCTGCCAGGTCTCGAACACCCGGCTGCGCCGCAGCGTGCCGGTCATCGCCGCGACGACCAGCCGCGTCCGGCAGAACGGGTGCGAGGCGTCGACCACCCGCACGTCGAGCTGGCCGTCGTCGAGCCGCTCCCGCCACGTCGGCGCCATGCCCTCGGGCAGGTACCGGCAGTTGCCGACGAACACGAGCCACAGGTGCCGGCGCTCACCGTCGAGGTCGACGGCCACCGGCTCGCCCCGGCGCAGCACCCGGGCCAGGGCCACGGCCAGGGCCGGCCATTTGCCGATGCGTCCCTCCAGCTCCTCCCGGGCGTCGACCAGCGCGACGTAGCTCCCGAAGCTGGCGGTGTTGAGGAACGGCTCGCCGGCCACGAAGCCGACGTCGATCTCGGCGGCGGTCCCGGCCCGGACGGCGGCGACCGCGTCGTCGACCGACTCCACGCCGAGGTCGCGGGCCAGGTGGTTGAGCGTGCCGGCGGGGACGACCACGAGCGGCAGCCGGTGGGCGAGGGCCACCCCGGCGGCGGTGTTGATCGACCCGTCGCCGCCGGCCACCCCGATGGCCCGGCATCCCGACCGGGCCAGGCGCACCAGCTCGCCGACCAGGTCGGCCGCGTCGTCCAGCTCGACGATCGTGGCGGCCGGCAACCCCTCCCGCAGCACGACGGTGGGCGGCGGCGCCGGCCCCAGCGCCCCGGACCCGGCGCCGGGGTTGACGACGATGGCGACCCCGGCGCCGTCGTCGCTCGGGGTGAGGTCGGTCCACGTCCGCCGGGACGAGACCCGGGCGGGCGACCGGGGCGCCACCGGCCAGACGAACCGGGTCGCGAGGCCGACGGCGGCCCCGAGCGCGAGGCGCCAGGCGAGCGAGCGGTCGCGCCGGCGCCGGGCGAGCGCGAGCGCCGACCCGGCGGCGAGGCCGGTGGCCAGGCCGAGGTGCTCCTGTGCCCCGCCCGCGACGGCCGCGCCGGCCATCGCGGGCAGCCCGAACGGGCTCGCCGCCCCGGCGCCGAGCACCGCGCGCAGCACCCCGCGTCGCAGGAATCGTCCCGGCCCCACCCCCGGACCGTACCCCGCCGCCGCCCCGACCCATCCCCGGCCCGCCCGCCGGCCCATCCCCCGGCCCATCCCCGGCGCGCCCGCCGGCTGTCGCCGGCGCCCGGCGCCGTGGGCGCGTCGCCGCGCCGCCCGCGTCCCGGGTAGGTTGCGGCCCATGACCGCGGCCGTCCCCGTCACCGGCGACCCCGAGGCCGACGAGCTCCTCACCGACGAGCCGCTGGCCCTCATGATCGGCATGCTGCTCGACCAGCAGGTCCCGATGGAGTGGGCGTTCGCCGGGCCGTCGAAGCTGAAGGAACGCCTGGGCGGCCGCCTCGACGCGGCGGAGATCGCGGCCCTCGACCCCGAGCGGCTGCAGGCCGCGTTCAAGGGACCGCCCGCGCTGCACCGCTTCCCCGGCTCGATGGGGAAGCGCACCCAGGCCCTGTGCCAGCACCTGGTGGACACCTACGGCGGTGACGCCGCCGCGGTGTGGGCGGGGGTCGACGATGGCCGTGAGCTCCTCCGCCGGGTCAAGGCACTGCCCGGCTTCGGCGGCGAGAAGTCGAAGATCTTCACCGCCCTGCTGGCCAAGCGCTTCGGCGTCCGCCCGCCGGGGTGGGAGGAGGCGGCGGCGCCCTTCTCCGACGACGAGCCCCGCTCGGTGGCCGACATCGACTCGGCCGAGACGCTGGCGAAGGTCCGGGCCTGGAAGAAGACGATGAAGGCCGCCGGCCGCTCCAAGGCCGACGCCGCCGGCTGACGCCCGCGCCGCCGCACCGGCGTCCCACCGCGTCCATCGGGCCCATCGGGCCCGGAATCGCCGCCAGGAGCGGCGCCGAGCCGGCGGGCCGCACCCCGCCGGCTACCGGCGGAGAGCCGGAGCGCAAGCTACCGGCCGAGAGCCGGAGCGCAAGCTACCGGCGGAGGGCGTGGCGCTCGCGGTCGAGCCAGCCGAGCAGCACCGCGATCGCCCGCGGGTCGTGGCGCAGGGCGTGGCCGGCGCCGTTGATGAAGCGCAGCTCGGCCGAGCCGTGGGCGTCGGCCACCACCCGGGCGTCGAACGGCGGCACCGCGTCGTCGTCGTCGCCGTGGATCAGCAGCAGGGGGCGCGGGGCGTAGTCGGCGACGCAGGCGACGGCCCGGATCTCCTTCAGCTCCCGCGCCCAGGCGTCGAACGACGGGGGGAACGCGTCGTCGGTGATCACGCCCACCTCCCGCCCGTGCTCCAGCAGGCGGCGGGGATGCGACGCCCAGTCGTCGAAGTCGCCGGGGGCGCCGACCGCGGCGACGCCGCGGACCCGCTCGTCCCGCGCCCCGGCGCAGATGGCGAGGGCGCCGCCGGTGCCGAAGCCGGCGAGCCAGATGCCGAGCGGCCGCACCGTGGCGTCGACGAAGGCCACCGCCGTGGCGATGTCGTCGAGCCAGCCCCCGAGCGAGAAGTGCCCCTCCGACTCGCCGCACCCGCGGTAGGCGATCGCCAGGGCCACCCATCCCATCTCGCCCGCGATCCGGTCGGCCAGCTCCGGCATGGTCTCGGGGGCCGTGTCGGCGGTGGCCGCCGACGGGTAGCCGTGGCACAGCACGACGGCGGGAACCGGGCCGCTGGGGCGGCCAGGGGGCCGGGCGAGGTGGGCGGCGAGCTGGATCCCGTCGACCGCGATGCGCTGCTCCACCGGGAGACGGTCAGCCCGAGCTGTCGTCGATCCCGGCGGCGATCCGGGCCTGCCGGCACGAACGGCACAGCCGGTAGCCACGGTTGCGCGCCTCGGCCAGGGTGTCGGGCCCGAACCCCAGGAAGGCCTCGGACGCCACCAGGTCCGCGAGGGCGTCCTCGTCCACCGCGTGATCGATGTCGTGGACCCGCTGGTTGCGCTTGTCGCCCACGAACCGGTGGTGCTCGAACTGGCGGAGCCGCTCCATGCGCCGGGACGGTACACCGACCGCGCCAGCAGCCGGAAAACCCCCGCCGCATCCGGCGAAGTCGCGAGTTGCCGGGCGGTGGGTGCACCATCCGCCCGCCCGCCCGGCAGACTCGGCGGTCCATGACCGCGATCGCGCGCCCCGCCCCTTTCCCGCCGCCCACGGTGTCGCTGGGCCGCCGGGGAGCGCGGCTGCTGTGGCGCAGCGTCCGCTCGCACCCCGCCTCGTTCGCCGCCTCGGTCGCCGGGTCGGTGCTGTACGCGTCGATGGCGGTCGCCGGGTCGTGGGTGCTGGGGCGGCTGACCGACCGGGTGATCGTCCCCGGCTTCGACGAGGGCGTCTCCGGCGGGACGATCCTCGCCGGGGCGGCCGCGGTGGTGGGCGTGGCGGTGCTCCGGTCGCTGGGGGTGGTGGTCCGCCGCTACTTCGGCGCCATGGCCGTGCGGGACATGCAACGCACCTGGTTCCGCCAGGTCACCGACACCTACCTGCGGGTACCGCTGAGCTACTTCGGCCGCCACCCGACCGGCACGCTGCTGGCCCACGCCGACGCCGACGTCGAGCGGGCCGTGACCGTGCTCCAGCCGCTGCCGTTCTCCATCGGCGTCGCCGTCCTCGTCGTCCTGTCGGTGGTGAGCCTGGCGCTGATCGATCCCCTGCTCATGCTGGTCGGCCTGGCGCTGTTCCCGTCGCTCGCGCTGCTCAACCAGGTCTACAGCCGGCGGGTGGAGAGCCCGGCCGCCCGCACCCAGGCGCACCTGGGCGATGTGTCCGCCGTCGCCCACGAGTCCTTCGACGGCGCGCTGGTCGTGAAGACCCTGGGGTTGGAGGAGCGGGAGGTGGCGCGCCTCACCCGCGCCGCCGACGGCCTGCGCCGGGCCCGGCTGGAGGTCGGACGGCTGCGGGCCTCGTTCGAGCCGGGCCTCGACGCCCTGCCCAACCTCGGCATCGTCGCCCTGCTGGCGGCCGGCTCGTGGCGGCTCTCGTCGGGCACCCTGAGCACCGGCGAGCTCGTCCAGGCCATGGCCCTGTTCGGCATCCTCACCTTCCCGATGCGGGTCGTGGGCTTCCTGCTGGAGGAGATCCCCCGCGCCGTGGTGGCGGCCGACCGCATCGACGGCGTGCTGGCGACCCCGTCCCGCCCGGCGCCCGACGCGGCGGCGGCCACGCCGCTGCCGCCCGGTCCACTGGCCGTCGAGGTCGCCGGCCTCCGGTTCGGCTACGGCGGCGACCCGGTGATCGACGGCCTCGACCTCGTGCTCGCGCCCGGCGAGATGGTGGCGCTGGTCGGCGCGACCGGCGCCGGCAAGTCGTCCCTGTGCAAGCTGCTGGCGCATCTCGACCGGCCGGACGCCGGGACCGTGCGGCTGGGCGGGGTCGACCTCGCGGTGGCCGAGCCGGCGTCGGTGCGCGCCGCGGTGGCCCTGGCCTTCCAGGAGACCTTCCTCTTCAGCACCTCGGTCCGGGAGAACCTCACCCTCGGGGAGCCGATCGGGGACGACGCGCTGCGCTGGGCGCTCGCCCGGGCCCGGGCCGACCGGTTCGTCGACCGCCTGCCCGGCGGCCTCGACCAGCGGCTCGGCGAGCGAGGGGTGACGCTGTCGGGCGGGCAGCGCCAGCGCCTGGCCCTGGCCCGGGCGTTGCTCCGGCGGCCCGGGCTGCTGCTCCTCGACGACGCCACGTCGGCCGTCGACCCCACGATCGAGCAGCGGATCCTCGACGGCCTGCGCTCGGCCGTGGGGGCCACGACCCTGATCGTGGCGCACCGGGTGTCGACCATCACGCTGGCCGACCGGGTGGTGTTCCTCGACGGCGGGCGCATCGCCGCGTCGGGAGCGCACGACCACCTGGTGGCGACGGTGCCGGCCTACGCGACGCTGGCCCGGGCGTACGAGGAGGGGCGGGCGTGACCACGCAGGAGTCGAGCGGTCGGACCGCAGCGGGCACGACGCCCGGCGCGGTGCCCGACGGGAAGCCCGGCACGACGCCCGACGGGGTGCCCGACGGGGTGCCCGAGGACCTCGCCCCGGACCTGCACGGCGCCGCCGCCGCGGTGCTGGCCGCCTCGGCCCCGCCCGGGTCGAGCGACGAGGCGCGACCCCGCAGCGACCGGTCCCCCGACGAGGTCCACATCCTCCACGCCGGGGCGCTGGCCGTGCTGCGCCGCGGCCTGGCCGCCACGCCCGAGCTCCGCCAGGGCATCGCCCTCACGGCGGTCATGGCCCTGACCACCGCGGCGGGCAAGCTGGCGGTGCCCATCCTCATCCAGCAGATCCTCGACCGGGGCGTGCGGGGCGACGCGGGGTTCCGGCCCGGCTTCGTCTACACGGCGTGCGCGGTCACCGCCGCCGTCGTGCTGGCCCTGTACCTGGCCAGCCGCTGGACCTACCTGCGGCTGGTGCGGGCGGCCGAGAACAGCCTGCTCGGCCTCCGGGTCCGGACCTTCGACCACATCCACCGGCTGTCGATGGCCGAGCACAACGACTCCCGCCGGGGGGCGCTCGTGGCCCGGGTGACCAGCGACGTCGAGACGCTCGCCCAGTTCATGGAGTGGGGCGCCGTCGCCTGGATCGTCGACAGCGTGGTCATCGCGGCCACCTTCGCGGTGATGGCCGCCTACGACTGGCGGCTGGCGCTGCTCGCGCTGGCCTCGTTCGTCCCGCTGGCGGTGCTGCTCCCCCGGCTCCAGCGGCGGCAGCTCGCCGCCCAGGACCGCGTCCGCGACGCGGTGGGCGAGACGCTGTCGGAGGTGTCCGAGACGATCACCGGCGCCGCGCTCGTCCAGGCCTACGGGCTGGAGGAGCGGGCCCGGGCCCGGCTGCGGGACGCGATCGACCGCCAGTTCCGCGCCTACCTGGCTGCCGCCCGCTACTTCGCGCTGATGTTCCCGCTCGGGGACGTGTTCGGCGCGGTGGCCCTCGCCGCCGTGGCCTCGGCGGGCGTCGCCTGGGGCCCGGGCTGGGGGCTGGAGGTGGGCGAGGTGATCGCCTACGTGTTCCTGATCGGGTTGCTGATCACGCCGCTGGCCGAGCTGTCGGAGATCCTCGACCAGACGCAGATCGCCCTGTCCGGGTGGCGCAAGGTGCTCGGCGTGCTGGCCACGCCGCTCGACGTCCCCGAACCTGCGGCGGGGCGCGAGCTGCCGCCCGGGCCGCTCGACGTGCGGGTCGACGGCCTGTCGTTCGCCTACCGCGACGGCGTGCCGGTGCTGCGCGACGTCGACGTGCGGCTGGCGGCCGGGCAGACCGTGGCGGTCGTCGGCGAGACCGGCTCGGGGAAGACGACGTTCGCCAAGCTGCTGTGCCGCCTCGCCGACCCGGTGACCGGCTCGATCGCGCTGGGCGGCGTCGACCTGCGGGAGGTGGCGCCCGAGGCCCGGCGCCGGGCGGTGCGGCTGGTCCCCCAGGACGGGTTCCTGTTCGAGGGCACCATCGCCGACAACGTGCGGGTCGGGCTGACCGGGACCGGGGGCGGCCGGACCGGTGACGCCGGGGGCGACGGGGGCGACGGCGCGGTGCGGGGCGCCTTCCGCGCCCTCGGGCTCGACTGGTGGCTCGACGAGCTGCCCCTCGGGCTCGACACCCCGGTGGGCGAGCGGGGCGGGAACCTGTCGGTCGGCGAGCGGCAGCTCGTCGCGCTGGCCCGGGCCCAGCTCGGCGACCCGGGGCTGCTGGTGCTCGACGAGGCGACCAGCGCGGTCGACCCCGAGACCGAACGGGCGCTCACGCAGGCCCTCGACCGGCTGTCGGCCGGCCGCACGATGATCTCCATCGCCCACCGCCTCTCCACCGCCGAGGCGGCCGGGAGGGTGCTGGTGTTCGACGGCGGGCGCATCGTGGAGTCCGGCACCCACGCCGAGCTGGTGTCCGCCGGGGGGAC
Source organism: Acidimicrobiales bacterium (assembly GCA_035693765.1). Classification (GTDB taxonomy): domain Bacteria; phylum Actinomycetota; class Acidimicrobiia; order Acidimicrobiales; family VFJN01; genus ZC4RG19. The sequence goes on along the minus strand of DASSGC010000837.1, from coordinate 1,300 downwards.
CTACGCCTCGCTGTACGAGAGCTGGCTGGGCAACACCCGCGGTCAGCCCGGTCCGGGTGAGGAGGCCGGCGGGCCCACCGCGCCGATCTCGGCCAGGTAGGTGTGGAGCGAGGCGATGACGCGGAACACGTCCTCGTCGGTGACGTCCAGGCCCGCCTTCTCGGCCCGGCCCAGCACCATCGCCACGGCCTCGTCGTCGGCCAGGACCACCGCGGGAGTGTCCCCGCCGACGAGGGCGACGTCGTGGCCGGGCTCGGCCAGCACGCCCCGGTCTTCGAGGTGGTCGAGCGCGGCCACGATGAGCTGGCGCACCTCGTCGTAGCTCAGGCGGGCCTGCGCCTCGAACGGCAGGTCGTCCGCCACGTGGCTCACGGCCTCGTCGAGGTCGAAGATCGTCGGCGGCGGCTGGTGGCCCAACCGGAACGCCTCGCGGCCCACGGTGACGGCGGCGATGGCGAAGACGAGGACGGCGGCGAACACGGCGAACAACCAGACCACGGCCGCACCGTAACGCCCGGCTCGGCGACCGCACGGCACCGTGCCCGGCCGCAGGCCGGCCCGGGCACCCCCGGGTGGCGGCCGCCCGGGCCGGCGACCGCACGCACGGTGGCCGTGCGATGATCGTGCCGTGTCTGCCCGTGCTCCGCGGCCGCGCTTCGTCGGCCGGTCCGCCGAGCTACGCACCCTGACCGAGGCGTTCGGCGAGGCCGCAGCCGGCCGCGGCACCACGGTCCTCGTCGGCGGCGAGGCCGGTGTCGGCAAGTCGCGCCTGGTCAGCGAGGCGGCCGGCGAGGCCCGGCGCCGCAACGCCCGGGTGCTGGTGGGCCAGTGCCTCGACCTCGACGAGGGCGGCCTGCCCTACGCCCCGGTGGTCGACGTGCTGCGCACCCTCGACCGCGAGCTCACCCCCGAGGACGGGGCGGCCACGCTCGCCCCGCTGCGGGCGCTGCTGGGTGGCGAGGAGGCGGCAGCCCCACCCCCGGCCGCCCGCGGAGGACCGGCCGGCCACACCCCCACCCCGCCGTCGGCCAACCCGCTCGGCCAGGCCCGGCTGTTCGAGCTGCTGCTCACCGTGATCGAGCGGCTGGTGGCCGCGGCGCCGCTGGTGCTGGTGGTCGAGGACCTGCACTGGGCCGACCGGTCGACCCTCGACCTCGTGTCGCTGGTCGCCAGCAACACCCGCAACCTGCCGGTGCTGACGGTCTGCACCTACCGCAGCGACGACGTGCCCCCGCGCCACCCGCTGCGGAGCGTGGCCGCCGAGCTGACCCGGCGCGGCGCCCACCACCTCCACCTCGAG
>DASSGC010000836.1:0-2754 GCA_035693765.1 Acidimicrobiales bacterium | reverse complement strand
AGGCGGCGATGGTGCTCGGCGAGGCGCTCGACTACGCACGCCGCGGCGAACTGGCGGCGACGCGCTGGCGCACGCCGCAGGTGGTGGTGGCTGCCGTGACGGCGAGCGCCGCCGCGGCGTCGGCGCCCGGGGCGGCGGGCTCGGCGGGACGCGAGGTCACGTCGGCAGTCTGCCCCCACCCGCATCCGTTCGTCGCCCCCACCGCCAGCCCGCGGTCACCGCCACCTCCGGGCCCCTCCCCGGCGGTCCGGGCCGGCGCGCTCCGCCAGTTCCTCAGAAGCGGGGCCGGCGGGCGAGGCGCAACAGGGTCCCGCCGACGAGCGGGACGGCGAGCGCCGCCAGCACGACGATCCAGGCCCACACCTCCAGCGGGGTCATGCCCGGCCGGTCGTAGCTGGCGGGGTCGACGTCCCGCCAGTCCTTCGACCCGCCGCCGACCGCCCGGACGCCGGCACCGGTCGCCGCATCGGTGTCGGCGGCGGCGACGTCGGCCGCGGGGCCGGCCCCGCCCGCCCCGCCGGTGGTCGCCGCCGGCCCGCCCGCCGCGGTCGCCGGACCGCCCGCCCCGGCGTCGGCGGCCGCGGGGGCGGTGGGTTCGGACGGCAGCGCGAAGCCGGGGTCGAACCGCGGGTTGCCGCAGTTGCCGGCGTCCAGCGTCTCGGGGGAGCCGCCGGTCATGCGGGCGATCGAGTTGGCGATCTCCTGGGACAGGGTGGGCGGGAGCGGCGCGTAGCCGCGCACGCCGAGGCCCATCTCCGCCTGGCCCTCGCAGGCGATGTAGCGCATCCAGAGCGCGAGGGTCGCCTCCCGGCCCGGCTTGGGGTGACGCCCCCTGCAGTCGGGACCGAAGCCGACCTCGCACTGGGTCACCATGTAGCTGTAGGCGGAGATGGGATAGGCGGTGGGCGCCGGGTTGGCGTAGACGGCCTCGAGGCTCTGGCTGATGTCGCCCCGCAGGCCGGCGCCCTCCAGCGCGACCGTGATCTCGGCCGCGCCCGGCCGCACCCAGGTGCCCGACTCGTTCTGCACGAACGCCACCGGGACGTTGAAGCTGGGGTCCATCGGGTAGCTGGCCTCGACCGCGCTGATGGTCCACGGCGTGGTCTTGACCGTCTGGGTCATGGTGTCGGAGCCGTCGACCGGGCGGCCCTCGGCGACGTGCCCGGGACTGGTGTCGACCCGGATGATGCGGTTGACCCGGTCGAACCCGTTGCGGTTGGCCCAGGCGTCGAACTGGTCGGGGATCGTGTGCTTGACGAAGTCGTAGAACAGGGCGGTCGTGCCGGAGTTGCCCTGGCGGTAGATGACGTCGATCGGCTGGTCGGGAAGCTGGCGCCCGTCGTTGTCGGCGGTGATGGCCGGGTCGGACCAGCGGGCGATGTCGCCGGTGAAGATGCGGGCGATGGTCCGGCGCGACAGCTTGAGCGTGGTGACCTGGTTGCCGGCCGCGTCGGTGACGTTGTACATGACGGCGATGGCGCCGGCGACCGTCGGGGTGTACTGGAAGCCGCGGGGTGCCGGCCCCACGCCGTAGGCGCTGAACTCGGCCTCGGTGGCGGCGTAGTCGACGAAGCCCGCCCCGTACTGGCCCATGCCGAACACCGAGTTGGACACGGTGTACGAGACGTCCCAGCCCCGGGTGCCCGCGTACCGCTTCCACTCGGAGACGGCGTTGGACGCGTAGCTCGACCCGGTGCCCGTCACGGCCTCGGGCTCCACCTGGGCGGGCGCCGCGGCCGCGGGCGCGGCGGCGGGCACGGGCGCCGCGGCGAGGCAGGCCACCGCGGCCGCGAGCAGCAGCGACGTCCGGCGGCGCACGTCAGCCGAACCTGCCCTCGACGTAGGCGAGCGTGCGGGGGTCGTCGGGCGCCGAGAACATCGTGGCCGTGTCGCCGTGCTCGATCACGCGGCCCGGCTCGTTCTCGGCCGCGAGGAAGAGCGCGCAGCGGTCGGACACCCGGTGGGCCTGCTGCATGTTGTGGGTGACGATGACGACGGTCACGTCGTCCCGCAGCTCGGCGATGGTCTCCTCGATGCGGCGGGTCGACGTCGGGTCGAGCGCGGAGCAGGGCTCGTCCATGAGCAGCACGTTGGGCTGCACCGCCAGCGCACGGGCGATGCACAGCCGCTGCTGCTGGCCGCCGGACAGCGCACCGCCCGGGGCGCCGAGCCGGTCGCGCACCTCGCGCCACAGGCCGGCGCGGACGAGCGACTGCTCCACGAGGTCGTCCTTGTTCGAGCAGCGGATGCGGCCCAGCTTCAGCCCGGCGAGCACGTTGTCGCGGATGCTCATGGCGGGGAACGGGTTGGGCTTCTGGAACACCATGCCGATGCGCATGCGCACCTGCTGCGCCCGGGTGCCCGGCCGGTAGATGTCCTCCCCGTCGAGCAGGATCTCGCCCGACAGCGCGGCGATCGGCACCAGCTCGTGCATGCGGTTGAGCATGCGGAGGAACGTCGACTTGCCGCAGCCCGACGGGCCGATCAGTGCGGTCACCTCGTTGGCGCGCATCACGAGGTTGACGTCCTCGAGCACGAGCCGGGGGCCGAACCAGGCGCACGCGTCCACGCTCTCCAGCGTGGCGGCGCCCGGCGGGGGGCCGCCCAGCAGCCGGACCGGGCGACGGGAGGGCGCCTCCGGGTCGCCGGGGACCGCGTGGTCGGGCAGCGTCTCGTCCGGCACGGCCTCGTCGGGGATGGTGTCCGTCACGGGGTGGCGAGCTCCTTGTGGGGGGCGGCGGCCTCGGGGGCGGC
>DASSGC010000835.1:0-3414 GCA_035693765.1 Acidimicrobiales bacterium | reverse complement strand
GCCCCCTCACCGGGCGCGATCCCGCCGGCCCCCTCACCGGGCGCGATCCCGCCGGCCCCCTCACCGGGCGCGATCCCGCCGGCCCCCTCACCGGGCGCGATCCCGCCGGCCCCCTCACCGGGCGCGATGCCGTCGGCGCCGCCGACCGGTTGCGCCGGGCCGTCGCCGCCGACATCGCCGGCGTGCTGGCCGGCGCCCCGGCGACACCCGGGCGGATCCACGTGGGGTGGGTGGCCGCCCTCGACGCGGCGGCCTGCCCGGCCCGCTACCGCGGCGGGGGCGAGGAGGGGTGGGGCTTCCCCGGCTGGTCGCCGGGCACCGCCGCCGGGGCCATCGGGCGGTCTGCCCTCGACCGCCACCTCGCCGAGCACGACCGGCCCGGTCCTGCCCCGCCGCCGCTCCCGCTGGAGGCCGTGCGGGCGTGGATGCGGTCGGCCGCCACCGGCGCCGAGGGGGTCGCCGGCTGGGTGGCGGAGCGCCGGCGCGACGGCGACGCCGCCACCCTGGCGGCCGCGGCCGCCGGCGCGGCACGCTGGCTGGCGGGGTTCGTCCGGGTGCTCGGCTGGCCGCTCCCCCACGACCTGGCGCTGCTCAACGTCCCCCGCCCGGGCCAGCCGGCCGCACCCGCCACGTGGCGCCCCCCGGGCAGTCCCGGGGTCACGGTGGCCGGCGGTGCGGACGCCCGACTCGGGCGGGTGAGCGGCGCCGGCCGCTTCTCGCTCGTCGTCCACCGGCCCACGGGCGGCGACGACGGCGGCATCCGGCGCCGCGCGACGGTCGAGGCGGCGGCCGGCGCGCTGGCCCGTGGCATCGCCCCCGAGGCCGTCGCCGTGACGGCGGGCGACACCGGCGAGCGGGTGCGGCTCGATGTCGACGGCGGTGTGCTGGCCGAGGGCGGCCGGATGGTGGTCGAGGTCGTCCGCCAGCGCGTCGTCGCCCTCGACCGCGGCTTCGACCCCGGCGACGCCACGCCGTCGCCGGGCTGCCGCCGGTGCGACCACCGCGACCGCTGCGCTCCCGGGCGCGCCTGGCTGGCCGGCGCCGCCCGGGGCCCGGGCGGCCTGCCGGTGCTGCCGTAGCCGCCGCGCCGCAGCCTGGTTCGGCCCGGTGGACCCGGTTCAGCCGCCGGCCGGGTCCAGGAACACCGCGACGGTCCGCTCGTCCCACCGGTCCTGCAGCTCCACGTAGCGGGCCAGCGGCGCGTCCCACCGGGGCTCGACGGCGAGCAGCCCCTCGTGCGCCATCGCCACCAGGTCGCGCCGGTGCATGCCGAGCGTCGACCGGCGCACGCCGACCACGACCATGGGATCGATGCGCCAGCCGCCGGTGGTGGCGGTCACCGACGGCAGCACGCCGCGGCGGGCCGCCCGTTCGCCGTCGGACGACAGGGCCACGTCGCCCGCGGTGACGGCACCCTTCAGGTCCTCCCGCAACTGGTGGAGCTCCATCTGCTCGTCCGCCGTCAGCCCCTCGCGACGGCTGACGACCCGGGCGCCATCGGGGGTCAAGACGGCCATGTCGCCGGTCACGACGATCACGCGATCCAGCCGGCCCCGCCGGCGGCGCGCCTCCCCGAGCTGGCGGAGTGTCAGGTCGTCGTCCGAGACGAACCCCACCCCGTGGTCCTGGAGCTCGGCCATGACGGCCTCGCAGTACGTGTCGAACACGCCCTCAGCGCACTGCACCTCCACCCGGGCGGGCAGGTCGGCTGCGGCGACGTCGCCGGCCAGGTCCCGGCCGACCGGGTAGGCGCCGGCCGGGGCCGCCGTGCCCTGGTTGCTGTCCGGCAGGTTGGCGACGGCTGCCGCCACCGTGGCCGCCGTCAGCAGGGCGACGCCCAGGCGAGGCGGGCGGGCCAGGGCGTGGCGGGCGGCGGGACCCCGGCGGCGGCGGGGGCGGGTTCGTGGGACGTGGCCTCGCCGGGAGCAGCCCCGTCGCCCGGGCGAGCCACCGCCACGCCGCGACCTAGCCGTCGACCTCGCGCCGGCGTGGGGGCGTGCGCGTCGCCATCACGACTCGCTGGCCTTCTTGGCGGCCTTCGGCACCTGCGCGCACACCGCCGGCCCCTCGAAGACGACGACGTGGAGCCGCCGGCCCGCCAGCTCGTCGGCCCGCTCGACGTCCGCCGGGCTGGCCGCGTCGGGGGCGAAGTAGCGGCCGTACTCGAACTGGGCCAGCCAGTCGAGGTCGGCCGGGCCGAGGGCGTTGTACTCGGCCACCGGGCGGGCGCGCGGGTCGTGCTCGCACTGGCTCACCGCGTCGGACGCCGTGTCGGGTCCGTAGTTGACCGCCACGGTGAGCAGCCGGTCGTAGGGCTCGCCCCGCTGCCAGCGGTGGGCGTGGCCCCACTTCAGGCCGTGGCCCCCGTCGCTGGTGAGCAGGTCGGCCTCGTCGTGGATCAGCCAGTAGATGACGCCCGGTCCCACGACGTTGAACGGGTCACCCGTGTACTCGACCCGCACCGTCTCGCCGGCGGCCAGGTCGGGCACGAGCTGGGCCCTGAGCGCCTGGACGGCCGGCTCCTCCCTCCGGTGGGGCGTGTCGGCCGAGACGGCGTCGCCCCACGACGAGGCGACGGCCACCACCAGGCCGGCGATGGTCACGGCCCCGACCACCGCCCGGCGGGGTGGCCGCGCCGCGACCCACCCGGCACCCAGCCGCCACACGGTCCACGCCACGGTCAGCCACACCAGCCCGCCGACCAGCTTGAGGAACTGGGTGAGGTAGGCGTAGGCCGGCAGGAAGATCTGGGCGGCGGCCGGGACCGCGGCCACCACCAGCACCAGCGTGAGCGACGACAGGGCCACGACGTCGACCAGCCGGCGCCGCCGGCCGGCGGCCACGCAGCCGGCGACGACCGCCAGCGCCAGGACGAGCGGCACCGGCCCGGAGCCCTGCACCGACAGGTACAGGGAGGGCTCCTCGCCGCCGATCCACGGGCCGTCGGGGCGGACGTACCGCCCGACCAGGCCCAGGGCCGAGACGGGGCCGACCGTGGGCGGCGGGGTGGCGATCGACCGCGCCACCGAGACGGGGTTGTGCAGGTCGAACAGCGCGTCGAACAGCGGTGGCAGCCACAGCACACCCACGAGCACCCCGACGCCGAGGAGCGTCCGCCACCACGCCGCCCACACCCGGCGGGGCGGATCGTCGGCACCGGTGTCGGCCCCGGCCTCGCCGCCCCAGCCGTCGCGGGCCGCGGCGGGCGGGAGCAGCCGGGGCCACCACCGCGACCACGCGGCCAGCCAGACGACGACCACCACCGTGAGGGTGGCGAACGCGAGGTGGGTCTGGGCGGCGAAGCAGGCCGCCACCGCCAGCGCCCACAGCGCCCGCCGGTTGCCGAGCGCGACGTCCCAGGCCAGGAACACGGCGCACAGCCAGGGCAGCAACGGCACGAAGGGGTTCCACAGG
>DASSGC010000834.1:0-8568 GCA_035693765.1 Acidimicrobiales bacterium | reverse complement strand
TCCAGTGCGGGGCAACTCGGGATCGCTCGCGAGCAGCATCGATGTCGGTGCGTGCCGGCTGGGTGCCCAATCCGCCGAACTCGGTGTCACCCCGGCCATCGTGCGGCGCGAACACCCGTACCCCGGCGCCCAACTCGGCCTGTGGGACCACACCGGCTGGTGCCCCAAGTCATCTTGATCGACTCGCCGGCGAGCCGACCCCCCCGAGATCCACCTCATGCTCGACAACCTCTCCGCGCACCGCGCCCCGCCCGTCGCCGAATGCTGGCCGAGCCCGGCCAGACCGCTGGCACCTCCACTTCACCCCGACGGGGTCTGGGAGGATGAGGCCGAGAATCGTCGTGCGCTGAGCGATTGCCTACGGAGAATGGGCCCGGAACGGGCAAGCGTGCGGGAGCACAAGGCGCTCGACCCCGTAGCGTGCGGCGCTTCACTTCACGGCGTAGCCGCCGCCGTTGACGTCCTGAGAGTCAGATTCGGCGCGGCGTGTCATGGTGTCCCTCCGATGCTGGTCGACATCACCAGGCGGGTTGCTCCATGCCTCATGAGGAGACAGCAGGTGCTTATCCAGGAGGCAAGCCCCCAGCGACTTGCCGGACGGGCTGGCACGCGACGGACACGGGCGAGAACGGCAGCGCAGGTCACAGCACCGGACGGCACGGGCTGGACGTTCGGGAACCGTCTCCTAAGCGGTAGGCTGCAGGTTCGAGTCCTGCCGGGGGCACGGCTGAGCTGGGGTTTTGTGACTGCGGGCTGGCGTGTGGTCAGGTCGAGGTGTCCCGCGAGGTGTACCGGGACCGACTGCTGGGCCGACATCGGGGCCGGGTGTCCGGCGATGCACCGGTCCATCTCCTTGTGTTTTTGGTGTTCAGCGCTACGGTTGCCGTCATGGATGTTCAGGTTCAGGCGGACGATCTGGTGACGACCGGTGAGGCGGCGCGGCTGCTCGGTTCGTCGCGCCAGCACGTCGTGGACCTGTGCGACCGCGGTGTGCTGCCGCATGAGTCGGTGGGTACTCACCGGCGGATCCGTCGGGGTGACGTCCTTGGGTTCCAGCGCGGACGTGGCGGGTTGAGGCGGGACGACGTGCGCAGTCTCTGGCTGCACCGGGCAGTTGCCGGCAAGGTTGTGGCCGAGCCTGAGCGGGCGCTGCGGCTGGCGCGCCGGAATCTCGCCCGTCTGCAGAAGACGCACGGCCGCGGGCAGGCGGCTCGCTGGTTGGGCGAGTGGGAGAGGCTGCTGGATGGCCCGTTGGAGTCGCTGTTGGAGGCGTTGACCAGTCGATCGCGCCAGAGCGTCGAACTGCGCCAGAACTCGCCGTTTGCGGGGCTGCTCACCGAACGGGAACGCGCCAAGGTGCTGCGCGCGTGTGCGGAGCACTCACGGCGGCGATGACGCGCGACCAGCTTGAGCACCTGCTGCGCGCTGCGTGACGCATCGCGGGTGAGCGGGATGTGATCGTGATCGGCAGCCAGGCCATCCTGGGTCCGTTGAGGACACGGCGTTGCCCGACGAAGCGATCGGCTCGATCGAGGCAGACGTCTGCTTCCGTGACGACCCGTTCAACGCCAAGTCCGACCTGGTCGATGGAGCGATCGGCGAACTGTCGGGGTTCCACCACACCTTCGGGATCTATGCGCAGGGCGTGAGCGTCGAGACCGCGGTCCTGGCTCCGGGATGGCAGCATCGCCTGGTCGTCCTCGACACGCCAGGGAGCAAGCCCGGGCGGGGTCTGTGCCCGGAGCGTCATGACCTGGTCGCGTCCAAGTTGGCCGCGGGGCGCGAGAAGGACTTGGAGTTCGCCGCAGCCTTGCTACGCGAGCACATCGTCGACCCCGGGACGCTTCGAGAACGGGTCACCGCGCTGCCGCTCGCCGAGTCGAGTCGCAGGCGCGTGATGACCTGGATCAGCGCACGGGTCTGAACCAGCGTGGTCGATCCATGCCACCTCATCGCCCGGACAGAAGGCCCTAGGCGTCCTCAGCGGACCGTGACCGTGGGTGACCGCAACGACCCTGGTGCCGGGCACACAACCGGCCCGGCCGTGAAGCAGGCAACGTCACCATCCCAGCCGGACCGCTGGAGGCGCTGATCCTGGAGATGCTGTTCGAGGCCGTCGAGAACGAGGACCTCGGCCACCGCCGAGGTCGACATGCCGCCGCTCACCGCGGTAGGCACTCGTCGTGCCTGTGGGCGACAAGGACGGAGACCACCAGCGGCTCGCCGAGGACGAACAGGCGCTCGGCTCGGTGCTCGATGCCGGCCACGAGTTGCCTCCCGAGGACGTACCGCAGCTGTTGGCCACGACCGCGGCCCGACTCGGCGCGCATGATGCCCGGCTCTACCTGGCCAGTGTCGCCCAACGGGAGCTTGTGCCCGTGTCCCATCGCCGGGGCGATGACGACGAGCCGCTCGACATCGACAGCACTCTTGCTGGACGTGCCTACCAGAGCAGTGCGCCCACCGGAACCGATGGCGGTGGCGACATGTGGTTCCCGGTACGCGACGGCGCCGACCGCCTCGGCGTGTTGAGGCTGCGATTCGCTTCCTACGACGACGGTGTCGAGACGTCGGCTCGTCACCTGGCGTCGCTGGCCGCCGACCTGGTCGTAGCCAAGAGCCGCTACAGCGACCTGTTCGAGCAGATACGGCGCCGCCGGCCGCTCGGGCTGGCCGCCGAGTTGCAGCGGCAGCTCCTGCCGCCCTTGACCTTCCGGACTCCGAGGGTCGACGTCGCCGGCGTCCTCGAACCCGCCTACGAAGTCGCCGGGGACTCGTTCGACTACGCCCTGAACAACGACATCCTCTCGGCTGCCGTGTTCGACGGCGTCGGCCACGACGTCGCCTCGGCGGTCATGACGACGCTGGCCGTGGGCGCCTACCGGAACGCACGGCGTAACGAGTTCGATCTCGCCGAGACCGCCACCGCGATCGATGAAGCCCTCCGATCGCAGTTCCACGACAACGCGTTCGTCACCGCGGCCCTGATCAGGCTCGACGTCTCGACCGGTGCGCTGCGCTGGCTCAACGCCGGCCACCCGAGACCGCTGCTGCTGCGCGGCGGACACGTGGTGCGCACGCTGAGCTGCTCACCGCGGCCGCCGCTCGGCGTACCCCACACCGACCCGGAGATCGCGACCGAACACTTGGAGCCCGGCGATGCGCTGTTGCTGTTCACCGACGGCATCGTCGAAGCCCGCTCGTCACAGGGAGAGGCGTTCGGCTTCGATCGCCTCGCCGACTTCTTCGAGCGAGCAGCAGCGTCAGGCCTGGAACCTGCCGAGACCATGCGCCGCCTCGTGCACGATGTGGTCGACCACCATGGCGGCGAGCTCCAAGATGACGCCACCTGCGTCCTCATCGAATGGGTCTCACGCTGAGGACCTCCGCGACTCTCGCTGGAACGGATGACGGCGGCGACCTGTCGGTGGCGGCCATGGACCTCCGCGGCGCAGTCGACCTCGCTCGCACGACACGCGGGCCCGTCCTGGCAACCATCCCGAGCAAGTGCCGCGATCTCATCGAGCGGTTCGCCAACACCGATGACGGTTGCGAGCCTGGACTCGACGCCATCGTCGACGTCGTCATCACCGGAGCGCATCCGACGGCGTGACCTGGCCCACCTTGGTAGCAACGGTGGGAGTTACGGCCCCGACTCGGCGGGCGGACGCGGAGCGACGCCCGCGGACGCCGAGGGACCAGGGAGCGGAGCGGGTGGGATCCGTCATCGGCCCTGGTCGTCGCTGGCACCGAGAGCGACGGGTGGGAGCAACCGGCGCCAGGTTCCCTCGGCCGGAGGGGCAGCGTGGTCACAGGTCTGGGAAACTCCGGCGGAATGGGGACACAGAAGGCGAGCCGGACCGCCGTGCTCGTGTGCCAGGGCCGAGCCGTGGCGCACGGCCGGCTGGCGGTGGGCCGGTTCGACGACCCGACGGCGCTGGCGCTGCTCCGCGAAGGCGAGCGCACGCCCGTCGAACGCGCCCGCGCCGGCGTCCCGGCGAAGGCCTGGTCCCACAGACCTCACCCAGGCCGCGCTCGGCCCTGCACTGGCCGGCCGCCGGCTACCAGGAGTCACGCCCGACGACGTGGGTCCTCGAAGGCGTCATCCCCTACCTCACCCCGGATGACGCCGCGGCCACCGTGGCGGCCGTCGCGGCCCGGTCCGCACCGGGCAGCCGACTGGTGGTGAGCTACCAGACGGGCTCGCCGGGAGCGGTGCTCGGCCGGCTGCTGGCGCGGTGCTTCCTGCTCCTCACCGGCCGGGGCGACCCCATGGCCCACGAGCCGCGCCGCTCGTCGTGGACGCCGGAATCGGTGCGGGCCCTGCTCGCCGCCGCCGGGCTGCGGTTCACCGCCGATGTCGACCTCCTGACGCTGGCGGGCGAGCTGTCGGTGCCGACCCGCCACCTCCGCACCAGCAAGGTCGCCGTCGCCGACAGGCCCAGCAGCTGACGGGGGCGGACAGATGGTGCGAGAGCGTGAGTGAGCGTCCCCGCCGCATCGCCTCGCCGCACCGCGCCGCCGACTCGGGAACGGTGCCGCTCATCGAGATCTCGTCGGGATTCGTGACTACCTTCCGGGATCTGTGACAACTGGTCTGCGAGCGTGAACTGAACGGCCCCCCGCAACCGGCGCTCCACCTCGTCCGACATCTGGCGACCGAGCCCAGCCCGAGGACCTGGCTGGATCGGTACGGGCTGGCGGAGTGGCTGGACTCCGAGGGAGCACGTGGGATCGCCGAGGACGCCGCTCCGTCCCACCAGCTCGTCGACCTTGTCGCCCAGAGCCGGCACCTGCTGGTCAGCCCGCTGACCCGAGCACAGGCCACCGCAAACGTGATCCTCGACCGGCTTGACGTGGACTCCCGGCCCGAGATCACGACCGTTGCTGAACTGCGCGAGGCGCCGTTGCCGGTCCTGCCGATTCCCCGGCTGCGACTGCCTCTCAACGTCTGGGGCATCCTGTGCCGAGCCAGCTGGTTCCTCGGCTACGCCGGCACGGTCGAGTCCCGCCGGGCAGCGATCGAACGTGCCCAGAGCGTCGCCCGGCGACTCGACGAACTCGCACCATCCGGGCCGGTCACCGTGATCGCCCACGGGATCATGAACCTTCTCGTCGCCAGCGAGCTGCGCCGGCTCAGATGGACAGGCCCCCGGCTGCCCAATCACCACCACGGCGGCACCTCGACCTTCCGAAGGCCCGAGCCAACGATCCCCCGGAAGGGGTCGAAGACCTCGGTGGCCGATGCGGTGCGGCGATGGTGCCGTTCGCGATCCGGGTGGCTTCCGAGGATCACCACGATCAACGGTTCGAGCACCTGAACACGGTCGCCGACTGGTTCGACACAGACCCGAGAGTGGCGGTGTCGGCGGTGTACCGGCGGGGTGAGGCCACAGCCGTCCACCACGGCGAGACGCTGCCCTGCGGGCCGGGACGTGTGCCCCGTCAGCCGGGGTAGCGGGAGCAGGTCGGAGCCGCGTCGGGGTCGTTCGGCAGGTACTCGTGCCGCTCCGCCGGCGTGAGGTTGCGGCCGGCGATCTCGCAGGCCCGCTCACGCCAGACCGCGGGGTCGATGTGCCACAGCGACGACCCGCCGGTCCCCGGGAGCGCCAGCACGGTGCTGTCGGGACCGAACGAGAGGGGGCCCGGGAAGCCCCGGAACGGGTCGCCCACCGGCTGGCGGGTGGCCACGTCGATCAGACGAACCTGGGCCGAGTCGCTCGGTGCGAAGTCGCCAGCGGCCACGAGGCTGCCGTCGGGACTGAACGCCACCCTGTAGATCAGGCCGCCGCCGACGGTCACCGGGGCCCCGAGCGGCTCGAAGGTGGAGGGATCTCGGAACTGCACGGTCCCGCGCGGGCCGCCGGTGACGGCGACGCGCCCGTCGGGGCTGAACGCGACCACGGTGACGTCGGCTTCCGTCCCCGGGATCCGCTCGGGCGTCGGCTCGGCGATCGTGAGGTCGAGCTCCGACGCGCCGCCGAGGGCGTTGGTGGCGACGAGTCGCCGGCCGTCGGGGCTGAAGGCCACGTAGACGAAGCCGGCGCGGCCGAGGCGCTGGCTGCGGCCCACCGTGCCCCGCTCGGCGTCGACCAGCGTGACCCGATCCTCACTCGAGCCGACGGCGAGGAGGCGATCGTCGGGGCTGAAGGCCAGCATCGACGGCGGGGCGTCGACCACGACGGGATCTCCGACGGGAGCGAGGGTCGACGCGTCGTAGCGCTGGACCGTGCGGTCTCGACCGCTGACGGCCACCACGTCGCCGTCGTGGCTGAAGGAGACGAGGCCGGGATAGGGGATCCCGTGCACCGGCGGACCGGGCGGGACCGGGAGGCTCCCGACGGGGGCGAGGCCGGTCGTGTCGTAGAGCCCGACCCCATCGAACCCGGGGACGGCGACCTCCGTGCCGTCCGGGCTGAGGACAGCCCCGAGAGGGGACGACCCCGGGATCGCGCGCTCGATGAGTGGGTGGCCCTCGACGTCCCACAGCCCGACGATGCCCGCCCCCCCGGCGATCGCCACCATGCCGCCGTCCGGGCTGAACGTCGCGCCGATGTTGCCGACGTGGGGGTCGATCAGCTCGCCCGTCGGGGCGAACGTCGTCGCGTCGAAGAGGCGGATGCCGCCCCTCGCCACGGCGATCTGCTGCCCGTCGGGGCTGAACACCACGGACGAGAGGGCCCCCTCGCCCGGCAACGACGCGAGCTGTGCACCGGTGTCGGCGTCGTAGATCAGGCTGTTGCCGCCCTGTGCCCCGACGCCGACGACCTCACCGTTGCGTCCGAAGGCAACGGTCAGGACCGCGCCGCCGGCGGCGAGGGACGGACCGACGGTTGCCCCCGTGCGGGTGTCGTGCAGGACGACGGTGCCGTTGTTGTCACCGGTTGCGAACACCTCCCCGTCCGGGCTGAACGCGACCGCGGTGACGGAGACCGCGTGTCCCTCGAGCGGCAGGTCCACCGGCGTGCGGGTGGCCACGTCCCACACGTGCACCGAGGTCGCGGTGTCCATCGGCGAGCTGGTGCCGTACTCGCCCTCGCTGGTGACGAGCAGTCGACCGTCCGGGCTGAAGGCGAGCGACCGGGCATCGTGGTCGAGCTCGATCTCCGGCCCGTGCGGTCGGCGGGTCTCGACGTCCCACACCGTCACCGTCCCGTCACCGCTCCCGGTCGCCACCAGCGATCCGTCGTGGCTGACCGCCAACCCTGCGCCCCGCCCGTACTCGATCGGCGGGCCCGCAGGACGGCCCGTGCGGGCGTCGAAGAAGTCGAGGAAACCCGGCCCGCCCGCGATGAGGAGCCGGCCCGGCGGGACGTACGTCACGGCGGAGTATCCGACGTGCCCCGCCGACATCGTCGCCTGCAAGCGCGGCTCGGCGACCAGTGCCCCCAGCAGGGCGCCGCGAGTGGCGGGCGTGTCGGCCAGGCGGTTGGCCTCGAGCGCCATGAGCGTCGACAGGTACGGATCGCGGCTCGACTGGTTCTCCGATTCGGCGACGAGGCGGCCCACGTCGGCGCGCAGCGTCGCCTCACGGGCGGCGTCGGCCTCGTCGTCGGCGCGGCGCTGCTGGACGATGGCGAGCGTGCCGGCGACGAGGGCGAGGACGAGCGCCACCCCGACGCCGGCGAGGCTGCGGCGCAAGCGCCGCACGTGGGCCGCCTGCTCGCGTGCCTCCTGCCGCTGGCGTTCGCCGCTGTCGTCGAGGAACTCCTGTTCGAGCGGGTTGAGGGCGGCGCCGTCCCCACCACCCTCGGCCCACTCGACAGCGGCAGCGAGCCGCGGACCGCGGTACAGCTCCGCGGGGTCGCGCCCGAGCGCCGCCCAGTCCTGGGCGGCGTGTGTGAGGTGGCGGTGGATGCGCAACCCCTCGCGGTCGTCGTCGAGCCACGCGCGCAGGCGCGGCCACTCTCGGATGAGCGCCTCGTGGGCCAGCTCGACGCCCGCCTCGCCGGTCGTGATCAGACGGGCGTCCGCCAGCGTCCCGACCACGGTGGCCAGGCGCTCGGCGTCGGCGCGACCCGTCGACAGCTCGGTCACGGCGATGCGCCGGCGGGTGTCTTCGGTGCCCTCGCCCAGCTCCGTCAGCCGGAGGAAGACCCGACGGGCGAGGGCCTGCTCGGCAGGGCCGAGCCCGCCGTACACCGACTCGGCGGTGCGGGCGATGGCGCCCTGCACGCCCCCGGCGTCGCGGTAGCCGTCGTGGGTGAGCATCCGGCCTCGGCGCCGCTTCCAGGTCTCGAGCAGGGCGTGGGACAGGAGGGGCAGGGCGCCTGGTTCGTCGCCCAGGTCCCGGAGCACGACCTCGGCGAGGCCCGGTTCGAGGCGCAGGCCCGCGACCCGGGCGGGCCCGCCGATGGCCGCGGCCATCTCGTGGCGGGTCATGGGGCTCAGCAGCGTGGTGCCGGCGCCGACGAGCCGGGCGAGCTCGGGGTGGGCCCCGCAGTGACCGTAGAAGTCGGCTCGGACCGCGAGGAGCACGGTGGTGACCCCGCCGGCCCGGGTGGCCGCGTGGACGAGCAGGTCGACGAACCCCCCGCGCTCGTGCTCGTCGCGGCAGAGGGTGAACAG
>DASSGC010000833.1:0-3241 GCA_035693765.1 Acidimicrobiales bacterium | reverse complement strand
TTCCTGGTGTTGCCCATGGCAACACCAGGAACGCACTTTCGACGAGGCCTACGGCTGAGGCGGGCGGTGGCCCCGGACGACGCCCTCGGCGACGGCGGTGCGGGCCACGGCCTCGGCCACGGCCACCGCCACGGCCGGGTCGAACACCGACGGGATCACGTGGTCGACCGAGAGCTGCTCGTCGGACACGCAGTCGGCGATCGCCTTGGCGGCGGCGAGCTTCATGCCCTCGGTGATCGTCGTGGCGGCCACGTCGAGCGCGCCCCGGAAGATGCCCGGGAAGGCGAGCACGTTGTTGATCTGGTTCGGGTAGTCGCTCCGCCCGGTGGCGATCACCGCGGCGAGCCCGTCGGCCTCCTCGGGCCGGATCTCCGGGTCGGGGTTGGCCATGGCGAAGACGATCGGGTCGTCGTTCATGGTCCGCAGCTCGGCCGCGGTGATCAGGCCGGGGCCCGACACGCCGATGAACACGTCGGAGCCAGGCATGACCTCGCGCAGCGTGCCCTCGCGGCGCTCGGGGTTCGTGTTCTCCGCGAACCACAGCTTGGCCACGTTGAGGTCGTCGCGGCCGGCCCAGATGGCGCCCTTGCGGTCGACGCCGATGATGTCGCCCACCCCGGCCTCCATCAGGATCTTCGTGATGGCGACGCCCGCGGCGCCGACACCGGCGATGACGACCTTGAGATCGGACATCTTCTTGTCGACGATCTTGAGCGCGTTCTCCAGCGCCGCCAGCGTCACCACCGCGGTGCCGTGCTGGTCGTCGTGGAACACCGGGATGTCGAGCAGCTCCTTCAGCCGCTCCTCGACCTCGAAGCACTCGGGGGCGGCGATGTCCTCGAGGTTGATGCCGCCGAACACCGGGGCGATGCGCTGGACGGTCTCGACGATCTCGTCGGCCGAGGTGACGTCGAGGCAGATGGGGAAGCCGTCGACGCCCGCGAAGTGCTTGAACAGCAGCGCCTTGCCCTCCATGACCGGCAGCGCGGCGTCGGGCCCGATGTCGCCCAGGCCGAGCACGGCCGTGCCGTCGGTGACGATGGCGACCGTGTTCTTCTTGATCGTCAGGTCGTGGACGCGGTTCGGCTCGGCGGCGATGGCGTTGCACACCCGGGCGACGCCCGGCGTGTAGGCCATCGACAGGTCGTCGCGGTCGGCGACCGGCATGCGCGCCAGCACCTCGATCTTGCCGCCGTCGTGCATGAGGAAGGTGCGGTCGAGCACCTCGAGCACCTCGCAGCCGTCCGAGGCCTCGGCGGCGGCGCGCACGGCGACGATGTGGGCCTCGTCGCGGCAGTTGATGACGAGGTCTTCCTCCAGGGCGGGGCCACGCACGTCGAAGCCGCCGATGGCGGTGATGTTGCCCCCGGCCTCGCCTACGGCGGTGGCGAGGCGGCCGAGCGCACCCGGGCGGTTGTCGAGACGGACACGGAGACGGATCGAGTATGCAGCACTAGGCGAAGCCACCTGGCGAAAGTAGCCGCCCCGGGCCCGAACGCCCAACCGCTATTGGTCGAATCGCGCAGGATCGGCGCCCGCCGGCGCGGGATCGCCCGCCCGGCTGCGTCTCCGGTGACCGTCCGGCGCCGCGGTGGTTACCCTCCAGGGCGTGCCCGGGGTGTTCGACATCGTCGCTGCGGAGGGTTTCGAGCAGGTCACCTACTGCCACGACCCGGCGACCGGGCTGCGCGCCATCGTGGCCATCCACTCCACCGTGCTCGGCCCGGGGCTGGGCGGCACCCGGTTCTTCCCCTACGCCGCCGAGGCGGACGCCCTCGTGGACGTCTGCCGGCTGGCCAGGAGCATGACCTACAAGCACGCGGCGTGCGGCAACGACCTGGGCGGGGGCAAGGCGGTGATCATCGGCGACCCGGCGACGCTGCGGAGCGAGGCGCTGTTCCGCGCGTACGGCAGGTTCGTCGAGGGGCTGAGCGGCCGCTACCTCACGGCCGAGGACGTGGGCACGACGCAGGCGGACATGGACCTCATCCGGCGGGAGACGCGCCACGTCACCGGGGTGAGCGAGTCGCTGGGCGGCTCCGGCGACCCGTCGCCGGCCACCGCGTGGGGCGTGCTGTGGGCGATGAAGGCCGTCAGCGAGCGCGTGTGGGGCACGCCGTCGCTGAACGGCCGCCACGTGTGCATCTCGGGCCTCGGCAAGGTCGGCATGGCCCTGGCCGACCACCTGGCCTCCGAGGGCGCCAAGCTCAGCGTGACCGACGTCGTGCCCTCGCGGGTCGACGCCGCGGTGGAGCGCTACGGCGCCGTCGCCGTCGCCCCGGAGACCGCACACGCCGTGGCCTGCGACATCTTCTCGCCGTGCGCGCTCGGCGCCGTGCTCAACGCCACGACCATCCCCGAGCTGCGGTGCGATGCGGTGGTGGGATCGGCCAACAACCAGCTCGCCTCGCCGGCCGATGCCGAGCGGCTGCGCCACCGCGGCGTCGTGTACGCCCCCGACTTCGTGGCCAACGCCGGCGGGGTCATCAACATCGCCGAGGAGCCGCACGGCTACGAGCGCCAGCGCGCCTACGACCGGATCCGCACCATCCACGACACCCTGCTCCGCGTCTTCGACCGCGCCGAGGCCGACGGCATCACCACCGCGGCGGCCGCCGACCGGCTGGCCGAGGAGCGGATCGCCGCGGTGGGCCGGACGCGGCTGATCCGCACGGGTCGCTGACCGCCGCTGACCGCCGCGGGCCGCCGTTCGCGCAGCCGTAACCGGCGCGCCTACCAGGCCCGGCGCGTGGCTCGCTAGGGTCGCCGCTCGTGGCCATCGCCCTCGTGTTCGTGATCGTGGCCGCAGGCGTGGCCTGCGGCCTGCTGGCGCGTGCGCGCGGGGAAGCGCAGCGCGCCCTCGCCGCCGCGGCGGCGCAGAACCGGGAGCTGGAGGCCCGCCTGGCCGCCCTGTCGGCCGAGCGGGACGAGCTCGCAGGGAGCAAGGAGTGGCTCACCACCACCAACGCGCGCCTGGTGACCGAGGCCGACCGGCAGCGGGAGCGGGCCGACGAGCTGGCGGCCCAACTCGCGGTCGCGCCCGACGAGGGCACCGGTGACGACGGCCTGTGGCACCTGCTGCTGGCACACATCGCCCGCCGGTGGGCCGCGGTCGCCGGCGTGCCGCCCGAGGGCCGCGGCGTCACGCCCGGGCCGCCGGCCGACCAGCTCGCGCAGGCGCTGGCCCGCGAGACGGAGCGCCTCCGCGAGGAGGTCGGCGTCGACGTGGAGCTGGTGGCGT
>DASSGC010000832.1:0-8394 GCA_035693765.1 Acidimicrobiales bacterium | reverse complement strand
AACGGCTCGACGCGACCCTGTTCGTCGAGGCCGGCGCGGGCTCGGGCAAGACCCGGGCGCTGGTCGAGCGCATCGTCCGCCTGGTCACGTCGGGCACGGCCGGGCTCGACGCGCTGGCGGCCATCACGTTCACCGAGAAGGCGGCCGCGGAGCTGCGCGACCGCGTCCGGCGCCGGCTGAGCGACGAGCACGACGACGCCCGCGCCGCCGCCGACGGCGAGCGGGCCGACCGGTGCCGCACCGCGCTCGACGACCTCGACAGCGCGGCCATCGGCACGCTGCACGGCTTCGCCCGCCGGGTGCTGACCGAACACCCCATCGAGGCCGGGCTGCCGCCCCGCATCGAGGTGCTCGACGAGGTCGGCTCGGCGGTGGCCTTCGACGACCGCTGGGCGCGGTTCCTCGACCAGCTCCTGGCCGATCCCGCAGTGGAGCGTCCCCTCCTGCTGGCCACCGCGGCCGGTGTGCGGGTGGACCACCTGCGGCTCATCGCCCTCGCGTTCGAGCAGAACTGGGACCTGGCCGCCCCGTTCGCGCCCGCCGAGCCGGTGGAGGTCCGGCAGTGGAGCGAAACGCTGGAGGGTCTGCTCGCCGAGATCGCGGCCGTCGGCGAGGAGCGCGCCCACTGCTGCGCCGACGACGACAAGTTCCTCGCCCAGATCGGCGAGCTCGACGACTGGGCCCGGCGGGTCGGCGCGGCGAGCGACGAGTACACCCGGCTCACGCTCCTGTCCTGGATCCCGGGCGGGCGGGCCAACGGCCGCAAGCCCAACTGGCCCGGCTACGACCTCGCAGGCCTCAAGGAGCACTACAACGACCTGCGCGAACGGTGCATGGCCCTGCGCAACGACGTGGCCCACGCGGCCGTCACCCGGCTGGCCGTCGACCTGCGCCGGTTCACGCTCGACGCCGCCGCCGAGCGGCGCCGGGCGGGCGAGCTGGAGTTCCACGACCTGCTGGTGCTGGCCCGCGACACGCTGCGCGACCCCGTGCACGGCGACGCCGTGCGCGATGCCCTGCACCGCCGCTACCGGCATCTGCTCATCGACGAGTTCCAGGACACCGACCCGATCCAGATCGACCTGGCCGTGCTCATCGCCAGCCCCCGGCCGGTCGTGCCGGGCACGGCCTGGGACCAGGTCGACACCCGGGCCGGGCACCTGTTCTTCGTGGGCGACCCCAAGCAGTCGATCTACCGCTTCCGCCGTGCCGACATCTCGCTGTTCCTGCGCGCCGCCGAGCGCTTCGGCGTGGGCGGCGGCCGCCTGTCGCTGACGACCAACTTCCGGACGGGGTCGGCGGTGATCGACCTGGTCAACACCGTGTTCGCGGCGCTGATCACCGAGCAGCGCCGCGACGGCGTCCCGTCCCAGCCCGCGTACGAGCCGTTCGTCGCGGTGCGGGGCGACGCGCCCGTCGGGCCGCCGGTGACCGTGCTCGGCGCCGCCGCCCACGAGGACCGGCCGCGCGCGGCCGAGGTGCGCGAGCGCGAGGCGGCCGACGTGGCCGCCGCCATCCGCCGGGCCGTCGACGAGGGCTGGCTCGTCGACCGCGACCCGCACGGCGCGGCGCCCGACTGGCGGCCCGCCCGCCTCGGCGACATCACGGTGCTGGTGCCGACCCGCACGTCGCTGCCGGCGCTGGAGGACGCCCTCACCGCGGCCGGCATCTCGTACCGGGCGGAGTCTGCGTCGCTCGTCTACTCCAGCAGGCTGGTGCGTGATCTGCTGCTGACGTTGCGTGCGATCGACGACCCCAGCGACGAGCTGGCCACGGTCGCGGCGCTGCGGTCGCCGCTCTTCGGCTGCGGCGACGACGACCTGTTCCGCTTCCGGCACGACCACGGCGGCCGCTTCGACCACACCCGCCCGCTGCCGGCGGCGCTGCCCGGCGGCGACCCCGTCGGCGCCGGGCTCACCTACCTGCGCGAGCAGCACGACGCCCGGCGGTGGCTGTCGCCGAGCGAGCTGGCCGACCGGGTGGTGCGCGACCGCCGGGTCCTCGAGCTGGGCGAGGCCGAGGGTCGGGCCCGCGACCTGTGGCGGCGCGTGCGCTTCGTGCTCGACCAGGCCCGGGCCTGGACCGACACCACCAACGGCACGCTGCGGCACTACCTCGCCTGGATCCGCCAGCAGACGGCGGAGGGCAGCCGGGTGGCAGAGGCCGTGCTCCCCGAGACCGACGACGACGCCGTCCGGATCATGACGGTGCACGCCGCCAAGGGGCTCGAGTTCCCGATCACGATCGTGTCCGGCCTCTCCACCCGGCCCGGCAACCGGCGGGCGGGCGCCGAGGTCGTGTGGCCGCCCGGGCGCCCCTGCCTCATCCGCATCGGTCGCACGGTGATGTCCGACGCGTTCGAGGCCCACCAGCCGATCGACGAGCAGATGTCGCACGACGAGCGGATCCGCCTGCTCTACGTCGCCTGCACCCGCGCGCAGGATCATCTGGTCATCTCGCTGCACCGGGCGACCCGGGCCTCGGCCCCCGACTCGCCGTCCAAGCTGACGAGCGCCGAGCTGCTGGCCGATGCCCTCGGCGACCGGCTGGCCGACCTCCCGGCCGTCACCGCCACACCGGACGCCCCGACCGGGCCGACCGCCGGACCGCAGGCCACCGCCGCCTCGCCCGCCCGCGGCGCCGCGCGCCCCGCCACCGGGCCCGAACCACCCATCGCCCGGCCCGGGACCGCGCCGGCGGACGTCACCCCCGCCGCCGGACCCGCGCCGGCACCGCCCGGGGGCCGACCCACCGCAGCGGGCACCGCCGCCGCAGGCACCGCCGCCGGGCCGCCCGGCGCCACTCCGGCCCCCGGCGACGAGCCACCGGCCGGGCCATCCGGCACCCCACCCGCGCTGCCCGACCTGGAGACCTGGCGACGCGAGCGTGACGGGGCACTGGCCGCCAGCCGGGTCCCCCGCACGGTCGCCGCCACCGCCCTCACCGACGACGGGCGACCCGACGCGGTGGCCGACCCGGGGCTGCACAAGCGGCCACGCGACCTCGACCTGCCCCCGTGGCAGAAGGGCCGCTACGGCACGGCCATCGGCCGGGCGGTCCACGGCGTCATGCAGACCATCGACCTGGCGACCGGGTCCGGTGTGGCCGAGGCGGTGGCGGCCCAGGCCGCCGCCGAGGGCGTGCTCGGGCACGAGCCCCGCATCCGGGCCCTGGTCGAGGCCGCCCTCGCCGCCCCCTCGGTGGTGGCGGCCGCCGCCCGGCCCCACTGGCGCGAGCTCTACGTCGGCGTGCCGCTGGCCGGCGACCGCACCCTCGAGGGGTACGTCGACCTGCTCTACCGGCGCGACGACGGCCTGGTCGTCGTCGACTACAAGACCGGACCCGCAGGCGTCGACGACGACCTGGGTCCGCTCGTCGCCCGCTACCGCGTGCAGGGCGCGTCGTACGCGCTGGCCGTCGGCGACGCCACCGGCGAGCCGGTGGCCGAGGTGGTCTTCGTCTTCCTCACGCCTGCCGGGCCCGGGGAGCGGTCGCTGCCCGACCTGCCGGCCGCGGTGGCCGAGGTCCGCCGGCGGGCCGCCGCCGGGGACGCGGGGCTGGTGGTGACGTGACCGTGGTCGCCGTCCCCGCCGCGACCCCCATCCCCGGGGCAGCGGAACCGGCGGCGCTACCGTCGCCTCCCGTGCCCGCGCCCACCCACCCCGCCGTCGCCGCCGTCGCCGCCGCCCTCGGCGCGGTGGTGCGCGAGCTGCCCGGCGGCGGCGAGGCCCGCACCGGACAGGCGCAGATGGCCGAGGCGGTGGCCGACGCCATCGGCACCGGCCGCCACCTGGTCGTGCGGGCCGGCACGGGCACCGGCAAGACGCTCGCCTACCTCGTCCCGGCCATCCTGTCGGGCAAGCGGGTGGTCGTGGCCACCGCGACGCGGGCGCTCCAGGACCAGCTCGCGGCCAAGGACCTGCCGTTCCTCGAACGCCATCTCGACCGCGAGTTCGACTGGGCGGTGCTCAAAGGCCGCTCCAACTACGTGTGCGTCCAGCGCCTGGCGGAGCTCGCGCCCGGCATGGCCCCGGCCGCCCGGCCGGGCGCGGGCGGCGCAACCGCGGTGCGGGTCGCGCCGCCCGGCGCCGCGACCGCGCAGCTCGCGCTCGACGGGCTGGCCGAGCGGGCCAACCCCCGCGAGCTCGCCGCCGTCGCCGGCTGGGCCGCCACGACCACCAGCGGCGACCGGGCCGACCTCGACGTCGAGGTGGACGACAGCACCTGGGCGGCGGTCAGCACCGGCTCCCGCGACTGCCCGGGCGCGCAACGCTGTCCCCGGGGCGACCGCTGCTTCGCCGAGGCCGCCCGGTCCCGGGCGGCGCAGGCCGACGTGGTGGTGGTCAACCTCCACCTCTACGGCCTCGACCTGGCGGCCGACGGTGCCATCCTCCCCGAGCACGACGTGGCCATCGTCGACGAGGCCCACGTCGCCGAAGACATCATCTCCGCCACGACCGGCGTCGAGATCACGGCCGGCCGGTTCGTCCAGCTCGGGCGCACGCTGCGCGGGATCCTCGCCGAGGCGGGCGACACGGTCACGGGCGTGATCGACTCCGGCAGCGTCCTCACCGGCGCCCTGGCCGGACACCGCGACCAGCGGCTGACCGCGCCGCTGCCGGATGCCCTGGCGGGTGCGCTGGCGGCCGTCCGGCGCCGGGTGGAGGCCGCCCAGATCGCCCTCCGCAACATCCCCGACGACGTCAGCGACGACGTGTCCGCCCGTGCGCTCCGGGCCCGGCAGGCCGCCACCGCCCTGCTCGACGACCTCGACGCCGTCGCCGCCCCCGACGATGCCCACGTCCTGTTCGTCACCGGTCCGGAGCACGCCCCGGTGCTGTGCCTGGCCCCGCTCGAGGTCGCCGGGCTCCTGAAGGAACGGCTGTGGTCGCGCCGGACCGCTGTGCTGACCAGTGCCACGCTCGCCCCCGGCTTCGGCCCGAGCCTCGGCCTCCCCCAGCGGGCCGACGAGCTGCTCGACGTCGGCAGCCCCTTCGACTACCCGGCCAACGGCCTCGTGTACTGCGCGGTGTCCCTCCCCCGCCCGACCGATCCCCGCTGGGCCGATGCGGCGCTCGACGAGCTCGCCGTGCTCATCGACGCCGCCGGCGGGCGCACGCTCGCGCTGTTCACCAGCTACAAGGCCATGCACCGGGCGGTCGA
Organism: Acidimicrobiales bacterium; assembly: GCA_035693765.1. GTDB lineage: Bacteria > Actinomycetota > Acidimicrobiia > Acidimicrobiales > VFJN01 > ZC4RG19. The sequence continues at coordinate 3,231 of DASSGC010000832.1, read as the reverse complement.
CGCCCTGCGACCCCGGCTGCCCTACTCCGTCCTGGCCCAGGGCGAGCTGACCAAGTCGGCCCTCGTGGCCCGCTTCGCCGCCGAGCCCGAGACCTGCCTGTTCGCCACCATGAGCTTCTGGCAGGGCATCGACGTGCCCGGCCCGTCGCTCTCGCTCGTGACCATCGACCGTCTGCCGTTCCCCCGTCCGGACGACCCGCTGCTCCAGGCCCGCCGCGACAACGCCGGCGCGGGCGCGTTCATCACCATCGACGTCCCCCGCGCCGCCACGCTGCTGGCCCAAGGCGCAGGCAGGCTCATCCGCACGACCGCCGACCGGGGTGCCGTGGCCGTCCTCGACCCCCGCCTCGCCACCGCCCGCTACGGGCCGAAGATCGTGGCCTTCCTCCGGGATCTGCGGGCCGCGGCCGGCTAGTTGGTCGACGTCGTCGCCGTCGCCCGAAACCACGCGAGGGGGAGGGAGCTGCCCGGCCTCGGCTCGATCGACGCTCTCGATGCCACCGTGGTGGACGATGGCCCAGCGGGTGCCGGGGTAGAGGCGACCGGTCCGCTCGCATCAAGAGAAGCGTCGCCGTCTTCGTAGCCTCGGATCACGGGTGAGCATGAGTACCTTTGACCAGGTCCGCTAGGGCATGCGCGAGCGGCGCAGCGGCTGCCACGGTCGAATCGGACCGCAGGGTGTGTTCCTGACCGTTGGCGTCGAGAACCTTGGCGCCGGCCTCTCGGGCGATCAGGACGCCGGCCGCGGTGTCCCACGGCTTGTTCGAGAGCATGACACAGGCATCCAACCGTCCTTCAGCCACCCAAACCAAGTCGATCGCCGCCGAGCCGAGCATCCGTACGCGTTGCACTGACATCGCGAGTTTCTTGGTGACCGCAAAACGCAGAGGGTTCTTCGTGGCTGCCGCTTCGCCAACGGCGTAGTCACCGATCGACACAATGGCATCGCTCAGCCGATGAACTTGACTCGCTCGTAAGGCTCCGCCCGATCGGAACGCACCTTCGCCGACCATGGCCGTATATCGCAGGTCCAGAAACGGGAGGTCAACCGCGCCCACCAAAGTTCGCTCCGACCGCACCAAGGCAAGCGACACGGCGACCAGCGGAAGCATCTTTATGAGATTCGATGTCCCGTCGACCGGATCGAGCACCCAGAACGAGTCACTATCAATTCCATTGCTCCAACCTTCCTCCTCTCCTAAGAAGGCGATCTCTGAGGTCCGTTCACGAAGCAGACCGCGCACTTCGCGTTCGACGACGATATCGATATTCGAGACCAGGTCGCGATCGGCCTTTGATGTGATGTGCTCGGGTGCGCGGCGGAGCACGAGGTGGCGCGCGGCATCGAGAGCATCGTTGGCGGTTCGCAGTAGATCGGGCAGCGGCAGCGCGCTCACAACGGAGTGCTCTGTTCCATCGTCCAGCAGAACATCTGCTCGAAGGTGCGGTATAGCCCCGACTGCTCGCTGCGCCGGATCATGAACGTCGGAGAGTCGATCCCGCGCATTGCAGGAAGGTAAGGCTGAGCGACGCACAGGTCCTCGTCGACAAGTATCAGGTTGAAACGGACCGTCTCATCATAGACGCCGATGCGGATGCTATCTGCGTGGTCCGACGACAGACCCCTCCGGAGCGTAACGAGCAGATCGATGTTTATTGCCGTAAGTATCGCCAGGTGACCGATCGCGATACCTTCCTCGCGCTCCCGGTCCTTCATCGCTGACCCATCCGGATCAAGAAAGAGACAGGTGAGCGACGCGCCACTCTCGATAAGACGTCTGAGCTGGTGATCTGCGTACTGTTGGCAAAGCAGGTTCAACGAAAGACCGGCAGCCCGTACTTCTCGGGCTCCGTCGAAAAGGTTGATAGGCGAGCACGCGGCAGCAAAGTCAGTGCGGCTCGCGAAGACGGCAGTCACATCGGCATATGGTCCGCTGGAATCGATCCTGGCCTGGTTGGCCCCAGGCGCTCGTGCCGCCGGATGAGCCAGTACGGACTTGTCGACGCACACCATCTCGGCATCAGTCATCGAATCTGCCGGCGCGAAAAGCTGGTCTGCTCGCCAGCCAGGCAACATGGCTTCGAGTACACGGCAGTGATTCACGTACGGCAAACGCTTCAGATCACCGGTCATCCAGCGATGCCACTGGGCACGGCTGGGCGACGTAGCCACGAGGCTGCGGTCAAGTTCCCGTGCTATCTCCTCGTAGCGAGCTCTGAACATTCCGAACCGGTGAAGGTTGTGCCGCGTGAGCAGCACTGCGAGGACCGTCCTCGGCGGCGACCCGAGTCGATGGCCGCGCTCGCCGGTCGTCATCGGAGCCACCGCACCTACCGTAGCCGGGCCACCCGCCGAGATGAGACAGTCACGAGACAGCGACGCGCGTGCAGCGCGAACAAGGCACACGCGTGGCGCTGCAATGCGAAGCCCTCATGCCGCACGCTTCCCCCGTGAATCAGGTGAGCGCTCGCGAGCGAGGCGACGAGGGACATGGGGCCATGGCAGGACATCCGCCGACCAGGTGCGTTGCACCGGCGCAACGGCTGAGCGCCGAACATGGCCTCGCTCTTTCGCGAGGCGACCACCAGGGCGGGCACGCGTGCTCGGTGATGGAAGCGGTGGCGGCTGCCGCCGGTGAGGCGCGTTCCCTGCGTCCGCGGTGCGCGTCCCCTGTGCTGACGGACTGGTTCGTGGTGTGGAACGACATCCTGCGGGACGAGGCTCGCCAAGAACTGGTGGCCTACGTACAGCCATTGGTGAGGTCGCGTGGCACGACCGACGAGGAGGTCGAGCGCCAGTGGTTGGTACTCGAGTGGGTGCTGACCTCGGCCGTGCCAACATGTTTGGGGGCCGTTGGTCTGGCCGAGCACGCCGGCAGACTCGCTCGACTTCGGAGGGTGCGCAGTCCGCGAGAGCTGGCATCGGTCGCCCCGGCGGCCGAGGCCGCCGCCGGGGCCGCTCAGGAGGCGCACGAGGCCGGATGGCGGTCGGTCGCCGATCTGGCCCAGCCCGAGACGCCACGCACGCGGAATCGGCCGCCGTGGCGTCCTGCCGGCGGCGACGTCGACCCTCACCGGGTGGCCGCGTGGGGCGGTCTGGCCGACGGGACGCGCGCAGCAGTGCAGGTGACCAGTGGAGCGTTGCGCCCTGCGACATCAGCTCTCGGCTACGACGTGGCCGACGCCAGCCGGCTCCCCCGGGCCTGGCTCGCGCTGACCGGCGCGTTCGAC
>DASSGC010000831.1:0-12620 GCA_035693765.1 Acidimicrobiales bacterium | reverse complement strand
TCGTTCATCGACTGCCTCGAGGCCTTCGAGGCCGACCCCGAAACCGACGCCGTCATGATGTTCGGCGAGATCGGCGGCTCGGCCGAGGAGGAGGCCGCCGAGTTCATCGCCTCGAAGATGTCCAAGCCGGTGGTCAGCTACATCGCCGGCGTCACCGCCCCCGCGGGGACGAAGATGGGCCACGCCGGCGCCATCGTCTCGGGGGGCAAGGGCACGGCGCAGGCCAAGATGGAGGCCCTGCGCGAGGCCGGCGCCCGGGTGGGCCTCAACCCCACCGAGGCCAGCCAGCTCATGGTCGAGGTCGTGCGCGGCCTGTCCTGACGCCTGGCCGCCGGCTCCGCCTCCCTCAGGCCGGGGGTGGCGGAGGCGGCGGCAGCGGCGGCGCGCCGGGCGGGGGACCGCCGCCCGGCGGGGCGAACGGCGACGGACCGGCGCGGGGGCCGCCCGGCGGCGGACCGGCGGCGGTTCCCGCCTGCGGCTGCCAGGCCGCCGGTGCCGCGGCCGCCTGCCACGGTGCGGTGCCGGGCGCAGGGGCACCGAACTGTGCCGGGGCACCGAAGGTCGCCATGGCGGGTGCCGGCCGCGGCCGGCCCGGGAAGCTCGACGGCCCCGGCGTCGTCTGCGGCGGTTCGCCGGTCGCGATGTGCAGCAGGTGGGCGGCGGCCGCGATGGCGATGCCGAGCACCACCAGCGCCAGCCCGAAGCTGGAGGCGTCCGAGGTCTCCATGGCGTCACCGAGCAGGGTCACGACGCCGATGGTGACCTCGATGGCGCCGATGATCGTGGTGGCCCGGCGGGCGCCGAGGGCGCCGATCCAGGCGGTGACCAGGCCGGCGGCCAGGAAGGCCGCGCCGGTGCCCCCGGTCTCGAGGTCGTTGCCCAGCAGCACGATGCCCGTCGGGAGGGCCACGTGGGCGGCGAAGACCATCGGCGTGCCCGAACCCCTGTAGCCCTTGCGGTCGAGCAGGCGGACGGCGAACAGGTAGCCGCCGCCGAACAGCAGGGAGACGACGCCCGCGGTCGTCTGGTCGCCGCTGTCGCCCGACTCCTGCCCGAAGGAATCACCGCTCCCGAAGTCCTCGTCGAAGTCGTCCTCGGAGAACTCGTCGTCGAGCTGGTCCTCGTCGAACTCGTCGCCGCTGAACGGCTCGTCGGCCGGCCCGAACGGGTCCTCGAAGACGGTGCCCGTGTCGATGCCGTTCTGCAAAGGGTCCACGATGACCTGGAGCGCGAACAGCCAGGCGAAGACCAGACCGGCGCCGAGCAGGAGCGGTCGCCCCTTCCCCGGGCCGACCAGGTAGGACACGATCCAGACCGCGGCCGGGATGCCGAGCAGCGCCTCGATGCTGACCGGCTCGATGCCGTTCTCGTCGAAGGTCATGAAGAACATGAGGGGCGGCAGCCCCAGGGCCACGGCGGCCACGCCGGCACTGCCGGCAGGGGCGTCGGTGAACCGGTACATCAGCACGTAGCCGGCCGCCACCACGAGCAGGCACAGGATGATGCCGGGCGCCGTCGAGCCGTCGCCGTTGTCGCCCGCCTGGGCGTCGCCCGAGATGACGAGGATGCCGAAGACGGCGAGGAGGCATCCCGCCCCCGCCAACGTCACCCAGAGGCGGGGCTCCGTCCGCCGCCGGGCCCACGCGCCCATCCTGTCCACCAGTCCCGGACCGTTCGTCGCCACGGGCGCACCCTAGGGGCCACGCACCGGCCGGGGGGCGCGCCCTGCCGGCGGGGCGCGCCGGGGCCCCGCCGCAGCGGGGCCCCGGGACGCAGTGCCGGACGTGCCGGCAGGCTCAGAAGGTCGAGCCGCCGGGAGGCGGCGGGGGCGGCGGCGAGCCGGGGCCGGCCGAGAAGGGCCCGGCGCCCGCCGTGTCGGGCTGCTTGGAGATGAGGGAGCCGCCGTAGGCGATGCCGCCTCCGATGAGGATGAGAACGAACGCCCAGAACGACAGGGAGTCGGTCTGAAGGACCAGCTTCAGCAGCAGCAGCACCGGCACGGCGATCGCCGCGTAGAAGATCGCCTGGTTCCAGGGGATGGGGAGGTCGGGCAGGTTGGTCGACGGCGACAGCGCCCGAATGAGCACCACTGCCACCAGGGCGATGAGCACGATCAACGCAAGGAAGGCCGGCCAGGCCACGGCTTCCCCGTCGCCTTCTAGCGCTTTGACGGTGAATGTGTCGAAGCCCAGATCGATGCTGTGCCACGGCACGAAGAACAGCAGCAGGATCTCGAGCATGCCGAGACCGGCCACCAGCTTGTCGCCGAGCGACAGTTTGTTCAGGTCCATGAGGTGTTCCGCCTCTTTGGGAAGTCGGTCGAATAGAATCCCGTCAGCGCGGCACGCGGGGTCAGGGTGTCATCGGGTGGCGGTGACCCCGACCGCTACCATCGCACCGATGCCCGGAGCCCAGATCGCCGTGCTCGCCTCGGGTAGCGGCACCCTACTGCACGCCATGCTGGGGGACGGGCTCACCCTCGCATTGGTGGTCGCCGACCGGCCCTGCCGGGCGCTGGAGATCGCCGCGAGCGCGGGCGTGCCCACCGAGCTCGTCGAGCGCACCGTGTGGGGGCCGTCCTTCGAGCGGGCCGCCTACGGCGAGCAACTGGTCAAGGTCCTGCGGGCCCACGGCATCGACCTCGTGGTCATGGCCGGCTTCGGCACGGTCGTCCCGGCCCTGACGGCGGCGTTCCCCGGGCGGGTGCTCAACACCCATCCGGCCCTGCTGCCGGCCTTCAAGGGCTGGCACGCCGTGCGCGACGCCCTGGACGCCGGGGTCAAGCTCACCGGCGTCACCGTCCACGTGGCCACGGCCGAGGTGGACGAGGGCCCGATCCTGGCCCAGGAGGCCGTCCCCGTCCTCCCCGGCGACACCGAGGCCACCCTGCACGAGCGGATCAAGCAGGTCGAGCGGCGCCTGTACCCCGCCACCATCCGCCGCTTCATCGAGGAGCACGACCTGTGAGGGCCCTGATCTCGGCCTACGACAAGACCGGCATCGTCGAGCTCGGCCGCGAGCTCGCCGGCCTCGGGTGCGACCTGGTGTCGTCCGGGGGCACGGCGGCGGCGCTGCGCGACGCCGGCCTCACGGTCACCGACCTGGCCGAGCTCACCGGCTTCGACCCCATCCTCGGCCACCGGGTGGTCACCCTCCACCCCCGGGTCCACGGCGGCATCCTCGCCGACCCCGACGACCCCGCCCACCGGGCCGACATGGCCGCCCACGGCATCGAGCCGTTCGACCTCGTGGTGGTCAACACCTACCCGTTCGGGCTGGACGTGGCCGACTTCGAGCACGGGGGCACCGGCGCCGAGGACGTCATCGACATCGGCGGCCCGGCCATGATCCGGGCGGCGGCCAAGAACCACCGGTCGGTCGGCGTGCTCACCGACCCGGCCGACTACCCGGCCGTGATCGAGGAGCTGCGGGCCGACGGCCGCCTCGGCGACGCCACCCGCCGGCGCCTGGCCCGCAAGGCGTTCGCCTTCACCGCCGCCTACGACGCTGCCGTGGCCACCTGGTTCGACGAGTCCGGTCCCGACGCCGGCGAGCTGCCCGCATCGGTCCACCTCGCCTACCGGCGCGAGCCGCTGGCGTTGCGCTACGGCGAGAACCCCCACCAGCGGGCCGCCCTCTACCGGGCCGAGGGCCCGGGCCGACCCGAGCCCTGGTGGGCGGCGCTCACCCAGCACGGCGGCCTCGCCCTCAGCTACCTCAACCTCTACGACGCCGACGCGGCCTGGCTGCTGGTCCACGACCTGGCCGGCCGGTTCGAGCGCCCGGCCGCCGTGATCGTCAAGCACGCCAACCCGTGCGGCGCGGCGGTGGCGGACACCCTGGCCGACGCCTACCAGCACGCCTTCGAGTGCGACGAGCGGTCGGCGTTCGGCGGCATCGTGGCCCTCAGCCGGCCGGTCGACGCGGCCACGGTCGAGCACATGGTGGCCGCCGCGCAGGCCGACGTCGTCATCGCCCCGGGCTACGGCCCCGGGGCGATCGAGGCGCTGGCGGCCAAGCGCAAGAACACCCGGGTGCTGGAAGCGCCGGCCCCGACCCCCGACGCGTGGCACCTGCGGCCGATCACCGGCGGGATGCTGCTCCAGGAGCCCCACCGCTTCGTGTCCGGGCCGGCCGACTGGCGGGTCGTCACCCGGCGGGAGCCCACCGACGCCGAGATGGCCGATGCCGCGCTGGCCTGGCGGGTGTGCGGCTGGGTCAGGTCGAACGCCATCGTGCTGGCCAAGGACGGCACCTGCTGGGGCATCGGCGCCGGCCAGCAGAACCGGGTCGAGTCGGGCGAGCTGGCGGCGGCCAAGGCCGCGGGCCGGGCCGCGGGCGGCGCCTGCGCCAGCGATGCGTTCTACCCCTTCCCCGACGGCATCGAGGCGGCGGCCGCGGCCGGGGCGGCGGTGATCATCCAGCCCGGCGGGTCGGTCGGCGACGAGCGCAACATCGCCCGGGCCGACGAGCTCGGCGTCGCCATGGTGTTCACCGGCGAGCGCCACTTCCTCCACTGACGGCGAGGACCGCCGGTGCGGTCGAGCGATGGCCGTGCGGACGGGCGGCGCCTGGCGCTCGGCGCGCCTGGCGCGCGGCGTCGCCGCCGGAACGGACCGCCGGCGGGCCCGCGGTCAGGCCGTGAGGACCAGGGGGCGGCCGTTCGTCACCACGATCGTGTGCTCGAACTGGGCCGCCAGGCTGCCGTCGGGGGTGCGCAGGGTCCAGCCGTCGGCGTCCTCGACGGCCACCTCGGCGCCGGTCGACAGGAACGGCTCGACCGCCAGCACCAGGCCCTCCCAGAGCACCGTGCGGTCGCGGACGTCCTCGACGCTGGGCACGCTGGGCGGCTCGTGGAGGAAGCCGCCGACGCCGTGCCCGCACAGGTTGGCGATGACGCTGAAGCCGTGGCGGCGGGCGCAACGGCTCACCGCCCGGCCCACGTGGCGCATCGGCCGGCCCGCCCGGGCGGCGTGCATGGCGTCGCGCTGGGCCTCGCGGGTGGCGTCGAGCAGGCGGCGGGCGACCGGCGCCACGGCCTCGGCGGGGCCCACCGGGGCGCTGGCGCCGGTGTCGGCCCAGTAGCCGTCCAGCTCGGCCGACACGTCGACGTTCACCAGGTCGCCGGCCCGCAGCGCCCGGGTCGGTGACGGGATGCCGTGCGCGGCCTCGTCGTTCACGCTCACGCAGGTGGCGGCGGGGAACCCGACGGCGAGCTGGGGTGCCGACCGGGCACCGTGGGCCCGCAGCACCGAGCGCCCGACGGCGTCGAGGTCGGCCGTGGTCACCCCCGGCGCGACCGCGGCCAGCATGGCGTCGCGCGCCTCGGCCACCGCCCGCCCGGCCCGGCGCAGGCCGGTGAGGTCGTCGTCCCCGTCGATCGTCATGCGGCAGAACCTACCGGCGGATCCCCCCGGCCGGCGGGTGGTCGCCAACCGGGTCGGCACGATCGCGCCGGGCGCGGTGTCGCCGACCCGGTTGGGGTCGGGTGGTTCGGTGGCGGTGGCCCCCGGGGCTCCGGCTCCGGCCCCGGACCCGGCCCCGGACCCGGCCCCGGCGGGCACAATGGCCCCATGACCGCGCAGTTGCTCGCCGGAGGCCCCGTCGCCGAGGCCGTGCTGGCCGACGTCGCCAAGCGGGTCGAGGCCCTCGCCCTCCAGGGCCGGACCGTGGGGCTCGGCACCATCCTCGTCGGCGACGATCCCGCCTCCGCCGGCTACGTCCGCAAGAAGCACGAGACCTGCGCCGCCGCCGGCATCACCAGCCACCACATCGCGGTGCCCGGCGACGGCACGCAGGCCGACCTGCTGGCCGCGGTCGAGCGGTTCAACGCCGACCCGGCCGTCGACGGGTACCTCATCCAGCACCCGGTGCCCGCCCAGTTCGACTTCAACGCGGCCCTCGGGGCCATGGACCCGGGCAAGGACGCCGACGGCCTGCACCCGGTCAGCCTGGGGAAGCTGGTGCTCCAGGAGGACGGGCCCGTGCCCGCCACGCCGGCCGGCATCCGCGAGATGTTCGTCCACTACGGCATCGACATCGCCGGTCGCCACGTGGTGATCGTCGGGCGGGGGCCCACCCTCGGCCGGCCCCTCGCCCTGCTGCTGACCCTCAAGCGGCCGGGCGGCAACGCGGCCGTCACCGTCGTCCACACCGGCGTGCCCGACATGGCGGCCTACACCCGCGAGGCCGACGTGCTGATCGCGGCCGCGGGGTCGCCGTCGATCGTCACGCCCGGCATGGTCCGGCCGGGCGCCATCGTCGTCAGCGGCGGCGTGAGCTGGGAAGGCCGGCGGCTGCTGCCCGACGTCGACGAGTCGGTGGCGGAGGTGGCGTCGTGGATCACCCCCCGCCTCGGCGGGGTCGGGCCGACGACCGTGGCCATGCTGCTGCGCAACACCGTCGAGATCGCCGAGCGCAGCGGGGTCTGAGCCACCGGCCGCGCCGCGGGCGCCGTCCCGCCACCGGACAGCGGGTAGCATGTCCGGCGCTCGGGCCGACTTGGGTGGTGCTGGTGCATCCGGCCCGGTGACGCACATCCGACGTCATCGAGGAGCTGACCCATGTCCAGCGCGTCCCGGAGCGGCGAGAAGATCGTCGACCTCCTGGCCGGCGGCCGCACCCTGAGCTTCGAGTTCTTCCCGCCCAAGACCGACGAGGCGGAGCGCCAGCTCGAGAAGACCGTCCACGAGCTGGCCGCCCTGCGGCCGTCGTTCGTGTCGGTGACCTACGGCGCCGGCGGCTCGACCCGCGACCGCACCCGCGACATCGTCGTCCAGGTCAACCGCGAGCAGCCGTTCCCGGCGATGGCGCATCTGACCTGCTCGGGCCACACCCGGTCGCAGATCACCACCCTGCTCGACGAGTACGCCGCCGGCGGGGTCCACAACATCCTGGCCCTGGCGGGCGACCCACCGGCCGACGGCAGCGACCCGGGCGGAGACTTCACCTACGCCCTGGACCTCGTCGAGATGGTGCGCGACCACCCCGGCGACTTCTCTGTCGGCGTCGCCGCCCATCCTGAGCTGCACCCCCGGTCCGCCGGTGACCGGGAGGTCGACCGGCGGCACCTGGCGGCGAAGCTGGCCGCGGCCGACTTCGGCGTGACGCAGTTCTTCTTCGACGCCGACGACTACCTGCGCATGATCGACGAGCTGGCCGACCTCGGCTGCGACACGCCGGTGCTGCCCGGCATCATGCCGGTCGTCAACGTGGCCGGGCTGGTGCGCATGGCGGCGATGAACGGCTCGGTGCTGCCCCCGGCGCTGCTGTCGCGCCTGGAGGCCGTCGCCGACGACCCCGGCGCCGTGCGCGACATCGGGGTCGAGGTCGCCACCGACCTGGCGGCGCGCCTGCTCGACGCCGGCGCCCCGGGCCTGCACCTGTACGCCCTCAACCGGTCGGCCTCGGTCCTCCGCATCGTCGACGACCTGGGCCTCCGGCCGCGGTGACGGTCGGGCACCTGTGCCCCGTCGGGCAACGTCCGCGCCGTCCCCCGATGCGACCCCCGACAGCGTCTAGCCTCGGCGGGCGCCGGCGTCCTTGTCACACCCCGTCCGTAGCGTGGCCGGCATGGCAGCAGCGAGAGGTTGCGAGTGGCCGCTGAGGGCGAGCCGAGAGGTGGGACCCGTGGCGACGGCGCCGGTGTGGGGCCCGCGGTGACCGGGATCGATCCGGCGTGAGCGGCCGGCGCGCGCTGTCCGGTGACGGCCGCCGGCAGCCGACGGCGACCTCGGCCTTCGGCGTCTCGAAGCGCGAGAACCACGACTCGGCCGGCTTCTACAAGCGCTTCTCGCCGCCGGTGCTCTCCGACGACGCCGACGTGCGCCCCCCGGGCGTCGTCGACGAGGTCCATCTGGGCGACGCACGCTCGATGGACAGGGTGCAGCCCGCCTCGGTGGCCCTCGTCGTCACCTCGCCGCCCTACTTCGCCGGCAAGCAGTACGAGGAGGAGCTGGGCCGTGACGGCATCCCGGCGTCCTACGCGGAGTACCTGGCCCTGCTGGAGGACGTCTTCGCGGAGTGCGTCCGCAAGCTCGAGCCGGGCGGCCGCATCGCCGTCAACGTCGCCAACCTCGGCCGCAAGCCCTACCGGTCGCTGTCCGCCGACGTCATCGGCATCCTGCAGGACCGGCTCGGCCTGCTGCTGCGGGGCGAGGTGGTGTGGCGCAAGGCCCGGGGGGCCGGGGGCAACTGCGCGTGGGGCTCGTTCCGCAGCCCGGCCAACCCGGTGCTGCGCGACCTCACCGAGCGGGTGATCGTGGCATCGAAGGGCCGGTTCGACCGGGCGGTCCCCCGCAGCGAGCGGGCCGCGGCCGGATTGCCCCACCAGGCGACCACCACGGCCGACGAGTTCATGGAGGCCACGCTCGACCTGTGGGAGCTGGCGCCGGAGAGCGCCACGCGCGTCGGGCACCCCGCCCCCTTCCCCGTCGAGCTGCCGCAGCGGTTCATCGAGCTGTACACGTGGCGCGACGACGTGGTGCTCGACCCGTTCATGGGCTCGGGCTCGACCGCGGTCGCGGCGGTGCGCACGGGCCGGCGGTTCCTCGGCTACGACACCGACCCCGCCTACGTCGACGGCGCCCGGGCCCGCGCCGCCGCCGAGCGCGACCGCGTGCTGGCCGCCGGCGGCGCCCGCCCGGCGTCCACGGGCGGCGACAAGGCGGTCGAGGCGGCGGCCACGCTCCTGGCCGGTGCCGGCTTCGTGGTGGATGCGACGGCCCGGCGCAAGTCCGGCGGTGTCGACGTCAGCCTGGTGGCGACCGACGGGGCCGGCGCCGAGTGGCTGGTCGACGTGGTCGGGGGCTTCAGCGTGGCGCGGCCGGGGCTGCGCCGCACCGACGTGCTCGAACGGGCGCTGGGCCGGGCGGCGCGCCTGTCCGGCTACGGGGCCAGCCGCCTGCTGGTGCTGGCCACCGACATGCCGGCCCGGCGGTCGGCGGGCGCCGCGGCGCTGGCGGCGGCCCGGGGCCGGCTGTACGTGGACGTGCTCCCGATCGAGGCCACCGAGGCCACCGCCGACCGCCTGCGCGCCTACGCGGCGGCGGCGCGGGCCGCCGGGCCGGCCGGGGTGATCGAGCCGATCGGCGACCTGCTGTCCGGCAGCGGCTGACGGTCGCCGCCCGCCCGTGCCGGCCGACCGCACCGAGGTAACCGAGGTCGTCACCGGCCTGGCCACGTTCGGTGCGCCCGACCTGCCCACCGCGCTGGCCGACCCGCCGGGGTCGTTCGGCGGCGTGGGCGACGAGCGCTGGGCCCGGCTCCGGGCGCTCGAGCGCGCGGGCCGCTTCCGCGCCGAGTTCGCTGCGGCGTGGGCCAACGGCCGCTGCTTCCTCGACGCCGCCGACGGCCTGCGCGGCCGCCCGCCGCTGGTGGTCGAGTGGAAGGGCCCGCAGCGGCCGCCGGGCACCGATCCCATCCCCGCCGACCTGCGGATCGACCACGTCTACCTGGTGAGCTGCAAGTACAACTCGCGGATCCAGCTCAACGCCGCGCCGTGGTCGATCTTCGCCCCTGCGGGCGCGCCCGTGCAGGACTGGTACGCCGAGGTGGCCGGGGACCGGTTGCAGGCGCTGTACGAGCTGGTCTGCTTCGAGGCGGGCCTGGCGTCCGAGCTGCCGGCGCGCTGCGGGGCCCTGACCGCGGCCCAGCGGCGGAAGCTGGCGGCGTCGCTGCGCCCGGGGGCGTGGACGTCGCCCGCGGCGGCCGAGGCCTACACGGCGCTGTCGGTGGCGGTGGCGGCGGCGTCGGCCCGCCGCTGGCGGGACGCGTTGCGGCAGGAGAGCCGGCGGGAGGCGACGCTGTGGCGCTTCCTGCGGGTGGTGGCGGCCAGCTACTTCGTGCTGGGGTCGGACGGCCGGCGGTTGGTGCGCGCGCGGGTGGGCAGCCCGTGGGACTGGCGCCAGTCGTTCCGGCTGCGGCGGTTCGACGTCGAGCCGGCGGCATCTCGCCAGCCGGTCGTCGACTGGGTTGCCACGGTGGACGACCGTGCCGCGGGCGAGCCGCGCACCGTGGCGGGGCACATCGAGGTCCGCTGGAGCCACGGCCGGTTCAAGGGGCCGCCGGAGGCCAAGGTCTACCTCGACACGCCCCACCACCAGGTGCCCGGCTACTGGCCGCTGTCGTGATCCCGGCGCGCCGGCCCACGACCGGGTAGAAACCGGCCCATGCGCCAACGGATGCGACGCGGTGTGCTGGCGCTCGCCAGCGTGCTCGCCATCTACTACGCGACCCCGATCGGCGCGCTGCCGAGCACCGGCGGCGTCGTGTTGAGCGTGTTCGGGCTGCTGGCCGGGCTGGCCGCGATCGTCTGGCTCATCGTCGGGCAGGCACGGCGACTGGCGGGCGCCGATCCCGAGGACGCCTCGGTGCGGGCCGACGGTCTGACGCTGTTGATCTTCGTGGTGGTGCCCGTGTTCTCCCTCGGCTTCTTCGCGATCGAGGAGGCCGACCCGTCGCAGTTCGTCGGCCTCGACACCAAGACCGATGCGCTCTACTTCACGCTCAGCACGCTGGCCACGGTGGGCTTCGGCGACGTCCATGCATCGGGCCAGCTCGCCCGCGCGCTCGTCGCCGCGCAGATCGCCTTCAACCTGGTGTTCCTGGCCGCGGCGGTGTCGGTGCTGACCGCGTTCGTGCGCCGCCGGGCGGGCACGATCAGCCGGCCCGGCCTGGGGCCGTCAGTCGCGCAGGATGTCGTCGAGCCCGAGCGCGAAGCAGGGGAGCAGGGCTGAGGTGATGTCCTCGCCGCTGGTCACCTTCGTCTCGACGTCGAACGCCGGGGCGGCCGGCGACGACCGGCGGTGGACCACCACCGCCTGCGCCGTCGTGTCGACCAGCCACAGCTCGGGCAGCCCGTGCTGCTCGTACCGCTGCTTCTTGATGCCCGTGTCGTAGCGCCAGGTCGAGGGTGACCGGACCTCGACGGCCACGTCGGGCACGCCCCGGAAGTGCTCGTCCGGGCGCACGCGGGCGGGTTCGGCGATCCACCACACATCGGGTGCGTACACGTCGTGGTCGTCGAGGATGACGTCGATCGGCAACCCGGCGACCCCGAACCCCGCCGCGGACTCGGTCCAGGCGAGCAGGCGGGCGTAGATGAGCCCCGTCGCCCGCTGGTGACGCCACGTGGGTTGACTGCGCACGATGACCCCGTCGATGAGCTGCGTGTGCTCGGGGACGTCGGCCGCAACGTCGAAGTAGTCCGCGACGGTGATGGGTGTCCGGACCATGGCCATGGGCAAAGGATACGGGGGAGGGCGGTGTGGAGTCAAGAGATCATGTGAGAGCTCAGGATGTAGTGAAAGACCGTCAGATCCCCAGACCACCAGACGGCCGGACCGTCAGGTCGCCATCGCCTTGTTGAGGTTGGTGTCCAGCGCGTCGAGGAACTCGTCGGTGGTCAGCCACGGCGAGTCGCCGCCCACCAGCAGCGCCAGGTCCTTGGTCATCTGGCCGCCCTCGACCGTCCGCACGCAGGTCTCCTCCAGCGTGGTGGCGAACCGGGCCACCTCGGGGGTGCCGTCGAGCTTGGCCCGGAAGGCGAGGCCCTGGGTCCAGGCGAAGATCGAGGCGATGGGGTTGGTCGAGGTCTTCTCGCCCTTCTGCCACTGCCGGTAGTGCCGGGTGACCGTGCCGTGGGCGGCCTCGGCCTCGCACGTCCGCCCGTCCGGGGTGAGCAGCACCGACGTCATCAGGCCGAGGGAGCCGAAGCCCTGGGCCACGATGTCGGACTGCACGTCGCCGTCGTAGTTCTTGCAGGCCCACACGTAGCCGCCCTCCCACTTGAGGGCCTGGGCCACCATGTCGTCGATGAGCCGGTGCTCGTAGGTGAGGCCGGCGGCGGCGAAGTCGGCCGAGAACTCGCTGTCGAAGATCTCCTGGAACAGGTCCTTGAACCGGCCGTCGTAGGCCTTGAGGATCGTGTTCTTGGTCGACAGGTACACGGGGAAGCGGCGGCCGAGCGCGTAGCGGAACGTCGCCCGGGCGAAGTCGCGGATCGAGTCGTCGAAGTTGTACATGCCCATGGCGATGCCGCCGCCCGGGTACTTGGCGACCTCGAACTCCATGGGCTCGCCCCCGTCCTGCGGGGTGTAGGTGATCGTGAGGGTGCCCGGGCCGGGGACGACGAAGTCGGTGGCCTTGTACTGGTCCCCGTGGGCGTGGCGGCCGATGACGATGGGCTTGGTCCACCCGGGGACGAGCCGGGGCACGTTGGAGCAGATGATCGGCTCGCGGAAGACGACGCCGCCGAGGATGTTGCGGATCGTGCCGTTGGGCGACCGCCACATCTTCTTGAGGCCGAACTCCTCGACCCGGGCTTCGTCGGGGGTGATGGTGGCGCACTTGACGCCCACGCCGTGCTGCTTGATGGCGTTGGCGGCGTCGACGGTGATCTGGTCGTCGGTCTCGTCGCGCTTCTGGATCGACAGGTCGTAGTACTGCAGGTCGACGTCGAGGTAGGGCAGGATCAACTTGTCCTTGATCATCTGCCAGATGATCCGGGTCATCTCGTCGCCGTCGAGCTCGACGATGGGCTTGGCGACCTTGATCTTCGGCATCCGGCGGCTTCCCCAAATTCCTGCGCAGGCTGCCCGGCTTCTAAAGGTCGCGCCTGC
>DASSGC010000830.1:0-3794 GCA_035693765.1 Acidimicrobiales bacterium | reverse complement strand
AGGCCGGGGCGGCGCAGGGTCTGGATGCCGACGCCGCGCCGTCGGGGGCGCCGCCGCAGGTGACGGGCCCTCAGGCGGGAGTGATGGCGTTCGGGGCGTTGGTGGTGAGCGGTGGCGACGGCAAGGCCACCGGCGACTCAGGGGTGACGAGCCGTGTGGAGACCTACGCTCGGGCCCAGGAGCTGGGCGCTGGCCTCGACGCGGCGACCGCGGCCGGGGTGGCGCCGACGGGACCCGGCGCGCAGCGCCTGGTGGTGGCGGTCGACGGGGCCTGGCTCGCCGATCAGGCTGCGGGCGACGAGCCGGTGGTGGTGGACCCGCCGATCAGCTTGGTGCAGATGTGCCAGTACGGCATCGACGAGTCCGGGTCCTGCGACGGCCTCTCGACGGGCACGTGGGACCCGAGCTTCGGCAACTGGTGGCGGCGCAGCGTGGCCCAGTGGAACTACCGGCCGGCGGTCGAGACCAACGACATCCTCTACGCCGGGGTGTGGATGAACGAGTACTACATCGAGGGTCGCACGACCACTGATCCGGAGCTGATCAACCTGTGGCAGGCGACCGGGTGGAGCGCGGCGGGGGCGGTGGCGAACGGTGACCCGGCCTACTGGATCGACAACCAGATCTCCCAGGTCGGGGGCTGTTCGCCGTTCGCCGACGTGTGCTTCGACGTGACCGAGACGTTGCGCAACTGGCAGCTCAACGGCGTGTTCAACGGCTGGTGGGACGGCAAGTTCGGGTTCGCGCCCGACGAGGCCGACTACCCGGGATTCTTGCAGCGGAACTCGTTCAAGCAGTACACGGCGGAGTCGACCGCGCTGGTCATGAACCTGAACGCCCGCACGCCGGCGCCGAATCTCACGGCGCCGGCGGATGGGGCGTTGGCGGTGGGGACGCAGGCGCCGGCGTTCAGTTGGGACCCGGTGACCGACCCCGATGGCGACCCGATCAGGTATGTGGTCAAGGTGGCGACCGGCACGGACGGCGAGTCGGGGGTGGTGGCGTCGTCGCCGGAGTTGACGACGACGTCGTGGACCGTTCCCGACGGAGTGCTGCGTGACGGGGTGACCTACTACTGGAAGGTCTTCGCCTACGACGGGCACGCCTGGACGCCGTCGGGGGTCCGGAAGCTGACGGTGGATCAGCGTCTGGGGTTGGGGGGCGTGTCGCCGGCCGACGGGTTCGGTGGCGTGTCGACCAATCTGGTGACCGGGGCGCCGACCCTGAAGGTCACGGCGCCGGACATGCCGACTGTGGGGGGCGGGATCGGGGTGGATTTCACCTATGACGGCCGCCCGGCCCGCACGGGGTTGGTGGGCACCTACCGGGAGGACAAGAACCGCAACCACGCGGTCGACAGCGACGACGCGGTGAAGCTGGTGCGGTCCGATGCGCAGATCGCCTTCGACTGGGGCGCTGGGTCTCCCAGCCCGGCGGTGCCGGTGGACGGGTTCCAGGTCACGTGGCGGGGCCGGCTGCGGACACCGGCGGGGAACTGGCAGATCGGGGTGGTCTCCGACGACGGGGTGCGCGTGTGGGGCGACGACACCAAGATCCTCGACTACTGGGCGGGGGTCGGCACGGTCGAGTACCAGTCGGGGCAGGTGAGCAACGACCGGACCCATGAGATCCAGATCGACTACTACGAGGACAGCAATGGCGCCTTCCTGCACCTGTGGGCCAGGAACAAGGACAACCAGGCCCAGGCGTTCGTGGTGCCGGCCGACTGGCTGTCTCCGGAGATCCCCGAGATGCCGGCCGGTTGGTCCTTGCAGGCCGCGGACATGTCCGCCTACTACATCCGGGCGGCGGTGTCGGAGGGGTCGATCGCGTTGACCGGGGCGGACGGGGCGACCTACTCGTTCTCCAAGCAACCCGACGGCTCCTACAAGGCGCCCGAGGGGATCGACGACATCGTCAGCCTCGCCGGCGACGGCCGGGTCGTGGTCCATGACGACGTGGGGTACAGCTATGACTTCTGGCCCGACGGCGGGTTGAGGGCCATCACCAGCGCGCTGGACGACACCCACCCGGCGGCGGCCACGAACCACTTCGACGGCGACGGGCACCTCGATCGCATCACCGACCCGGTGTCGGGTCGCTCCGTCGAGTTGGTCTACGCAGCTCAGGACAACGACGACTCCCGGTGTCCGGACGCCCCGTCGGGGAAGCCGGCGGGCGACTTCGGGTCGGTCGCGGGGATGCTGTGCAAGGTCAACTACTGGGACGGGACCAGCACCGATCTCTACTACCTCGACTCCTCCGAGTTGTTGGCGTACGTGGCCAACCCGGGAGAGGGCTGGTGGGCGTTCGCGTATGACGCCAAGGGCCGTCTCTCCGCGGTCAGTGACCCGCTGGCGAACGACGCGCTGCGGGCCGGGGTCCGGGCCGACGACGACGGCCTGTTCACCAAGATCGCCTACGAGGACCTTCCGCCGCCCAGCGTGTATTCCAGGGTGCAGAAGGTGACCGCGCCCAAGGCGCAGGCCACGGACACCGAGCGCGCCGAGCGCACCTACGGGTACGAGCAGGTGGTGGCGGGTGGGCTCCTGTCGGGTGGGTCGGCCACGGTCAGCCGGGCGGGTGACCCGCCGGGGACGCTGTACCGGACCGTGGCCTACGACTACCGGGGTCGGCCAGCTTCGGACACCAACTCGGTGGGCCAGATCACCCGGAGCTATTGGAACATCCGTGACCTGCAGGTGGCGACGGTGTCCCCGGACGGGTTGATGACCGCCACCTTCTACGACAACCGCCGTCAACCCACCCATGTGTGGGGGCCCGCGCCCGAGGACCAGTTCAAGTGGGAGACCTACGGGCCCTCGCAGTACCCGTCGCCCAAGGACCAGTACGCCGCGCAGATCCCGACCGCCCGGACGTACTACGACGAGGGCATCACCGGAGTGCAGGCCCGGTGGTGGGAGGGGCTCACCTTCGGTGGCCCGCCCAAGGCCCACGCCTATGACGAGGGTCTGCTACGCGACGACGACGCGGCTCGCCCGGCGGGCATCCCTGCCGACGGTGCGGCGGCCCGCTACAGCGGCGACATCACCTTCCCCACCGCGGGCGTGTACAAGATGCAGCTCTGCCTCGGTCCCAACGACGTGGCATGGCTCTACATCGACGGGCGCCTGACGGTGGTGATGATGACCCCGACCACGGAGTACGGCTGTTCGACCATCGACCAGTTCGGTACCCAGTTCCGCGCCTACGGCAACGGCGAGAAGCACACGGTCCAGGTCGACTACCTCGATTTCAGCGGTGCGGACCGGTTGCATCTCAACTGGGTGCGGCCCGACGGGGTGTACGACGCGGTGACCGGACTGACGGCGGCATACGGGTCGGCGACCTCGACGGTGGATCCCGACGGCAAGGTCACCCAGACCAGCTATGTCGACGCGGCGAACGGGATCGGCCCCCAGTACGGGTTGGCGACCCGCACCGTGGTCGATCCGGCCGGGCTGGCGTTGACCAACACCACCACCTACGAGACCCCGGGAGCAACGAACAGCTACCTGCGGCCCACGGCGGCGACGCTGCCGGCGGAGGCGACCGGCGAGTCGACCAGGACCACCAAGGACTACTACGGCGGCACCCAGGTGGTGGACAATCCGTGTGGGACCGAACCGGCCAACGGCGCCGACGACGACTTCTCCCAGGGCGGGATGCTCAAGCTGGACACGGCCGCGGACCCCGACGGCAGCGGTTCCCAGACCCCGATCGAGCGGGAGACCGTCTATGACCGATCGGTTCGCCCGGTGGCGTCACGGGTGGGTTCGGAGCCCTGGACGTGC
>DASSGC010000829.1:0-8199 GCA_035693765.1 Acidimicrobiales bacterium | reverse complement strand
CGTGCTGCGTTGCCGGTCGGCCGAGCTGTGGAGCTGGTGCTTCCACGCCAAATCCCCACGCGTAGGCCGTGGCGAGCTCCCTATCCGCTCGGCCTCTTAGGCCCCTCTGTTTCACTGTTCGCCCCACAGCTCCGAGTCTCCCCACGGGTGTCGCTGTGGATACCGAGAGGTAAGTCTCCTGCGGGCCGGAGGTGTCGACCATCACGCGACCACCAGATGGCGATGGACCCAGCGTCACCACTGTTCAGCACTCCTCTGGGCGCACGTGCCGGCGGGCACGGGCAGCCGGCCCGCCAGCACGCGAACGTCGTCCCATGCGAGGCTCGTCGACCATGCGACGTCACTCGTGGGGCACCGAGGTCAGCAGGCCACCCTCTTGTAAAGGAGGCCAGGGATCTCCTCGTACAAGCAGTAGTCGCACCCGCCGCCGGCAGGCGTGTCCAACCAACCCGCGGGGTGATGAACTCCAATCGCGGCTCCAGCTCGTCGACCCGCAGCTCGTCGAGAGGGATTCCGATCAGCGGAACTGATGTGTTCTTCAACCTTCCTCCTTGTGTCCGTTGCCTCACGGCACTGCCTCGACCTCGAACGTCGCCTCTTCCTCGAAAGCCGTCGCCTCCGATGCGCACGGTCAGCGTGGACTGCCCGAGCATCGTGAAGAGGTCGCCGGTGACCCCGTAGCGCCCGGTCTCGATCTCGTCGGCGGTCACACTCGGGCCGGCCATGTCCATCGAGGGCCTGGTCGTCGACACGACGATTAGCTCGACATCGGCCGGGTCGCGCCCCGCGTCCGTGATCTCGATCGAGGCGCTACGACGGCCCAGTGATGCCGCATCCAGGTCCAGTTGCACGCGGAAGCTGGGGGTATCGGCCTTCATCGAGACTGGCGCCGGTTGCGAGCATGCCCCTGCGACGGTCGCGAGCTCGATGGCCGCCGCGGGTGGCAGCAGACGCCTGGTCAACACGTGGGCTCCGGGGGTCGAGCAGCGAACGGCGGTCACGATAAGAAGCCACTCGCCATCGCCATAGCCCATCGGCTCCAATTCATGGCGGATCGGCTCAGCGAGCCAGGTCTCGCTCTTGGGGGTGTGACCTCGCCACCCGAGGGCTGACGGAGTCCGAATCTGATCGAGGTCAGAATGGAGGTTGTGGAAGCTGTCGCCATTGTCGCCATCGCCGCCATCGCCGCCGCGGCAGTCGTCGCACTCGCTGGCGTTGTCGCCCCTACGGTTCGCGCTGTCGCCCGTGAGGGCGCAGTCCGGGCGCGGGCGGAGGAGCGCGCCGAACTCGCCGCCCATGTGCACGATGTCGTGCTCCAGGAGCTGGCGCTGATCCAGCGGCGGGCAGAGGACCCGGATCAGGTGCGGCGCTTGGCCCGCCACACTGAACGTGGCCTGCGCGCCTGGTTGCGCGGGGCGGCTCGCCGCGGGGACGATCTCGTCGGCGCCTTGGTCGCGGCGGTCGAGGACGTCGAGGACCGCTTCGCCGTGCAGGTCGAGTTGGTCACGTCCGGGTCCTGTCCGTTGGACCGCCGGACCGAGGCGGTCGTCGGCGCCGCCCAAGAGGCGTTGACCAACGCGGCCAAGCACGCCGGGGTTCGCCGGATGTCGCTGTTCGCCGAGGCCAGTGATGTCGAGGTCTTCGTGCTCGTCCGCGACCGTGGCCGCGGCTTCGACCAGGCAGCCGGGGTCGGGCGTGATCGTCACGGCGTGGCCAACTCGATCGTGCGCCGGATGCAGCGCCACGGTGGGACGGCGTTGATCCGCAGCGAACCGGATCGGGGCACCGAGGTCGAGCTGCGCATACCGCTTCGAGTGTCGGTAGTCCGATGACCCCGAGCTCGTCGCCCGCAGGCGGCCAGATCCGGGTTTTCGTGGTCGATGACCACGCTCTTGCCCGCGCCGGCGTGCGCGCTGAGATCGGTTCGCACGTCGACGTCGTCGGCGAAGCCGCCAGCGTGCGCACGGCCGTCGATGGCATCGTCGCCCTGGACCCCCACGTGGTGCTGCTCGACGTTCGCCTGCCCGATGGTGGAGGTCGGGCGGTGCTCGACGCAGTGCTGCCGCGGTGTCCCGACGTGCGCTTCCTCGCTCTGTCGATCTCCGACCTGGCTGCCGATGTCATCGATGTGATCCGTGGCGGCGCCCGCGGCTATGTCACCAAAGCGATCACCGGCGCCGAACTGGTCGAGGCGATCAACCGTGTTCACGCTGGCGACGCCTACTTCTCGCCGAGCCTCGCTGGGTTCGTGCTCGACGCCTTTCGCGGCGAATCGCCGGTGCCGATCGATCCCGACCTCGACCAGCTCACCCGCCGCGAGCGCGACGTACTGCGGTTGATCGGCGCCGGGTTCACCTACAAGGAGTGCGCCGAGCGGCTCCACATCTCGGCTCGCACCGTCGAGACCCACGTCTCGGCGGTGCTGCGCAAACTGCAACTCTCGAACCGACGCGAGCTGAGTCGCTGGGCGAGCGCCCACAACCTCGTGTGACCTGCGCCCGGCGGCCGCACGGACTTCTGTAGCGGGATTGATTCCGGGTCGTTCCCGGATGTGGGTTCGGCGCGGCTGCTGCACGATGGACCCGTGACCAGCGGCACGAGCACGACGACAGCGCCCGCTTCCAGGGCGCATGGGATCACCAAGATCTATGGCCAAGGGCCGACAGCTGTGCGGGCGCTCGACGACGTTTCCGTCGAGTTCCCTGTGGGGAGGTTCAGCGCCGTGATGGGGCCCTCGGGGTCGGGCAAGTCGACCCTGCTGCACTGCCTTGCCGGGCTCGACTCCGTGGACGCGGGAACGATCCACCTCGGTGACACCGAAGTGACCGCCCTCGACGAACGGGCATTGACGCGGCTGCGACGTGAGCGGATCGGGTTCGTGTTCCAGGCCTACAACCTGCTCCCAGCGCTGACCGTGGAGGAGAACATCGAGCTGCCGTTCGCCATCGCCGGGCGCAAGCCTGATCGCACCTGGGTGGCGCGGGTGATCGAGGGGACCGGGCTGCGGGCCCGGCTGCGTCATCGCCCGGTTGAGCTGTCCGGCGGCCAGCAGCAGCGGGTCGCCGCCGCCAGGGCCCTAGCGGGCAAGCCGGACATCGTCTTCGCCGACGAGCCGACCGGGAACCTGGACTCGCAGTCCGGCGCCGAGCTGTTGCAGTTCATGCGCTTCTCCGTCGACGCCTTCGGACAGACGATCATCATGGTCACCCACGACCCGGTCGCCGCCAGCTACTCCGATCGGGTGTTGTTCCTCGCCGACGGACGGGTCGTCGATGAGATGGCCGCACCCAACCCCGAGCGGGTGCTCGACCGGCTCAAGTCGCTCGGAACGGCGGTCGGCTGAGATGTGGAGGTACACGCTCAAGAGCCTGCTCACGCGCAGGCTGCGCCTCGTCCTCACCGCCGTGGCGATCGCCCTCGGGGTGGCGATGGTGGCCGGCACGCTGATCGCCGCCACGGCGCTGAACCGCGTCCTCGGCGACGTGTTCACCGCCGAGGCGATCGGCGCGGACATCGTCGTCCAGACGGTTCCGGGCGAGGGCACCGGAGAGGCACCGGTCATCCCCGAAGAAGTGGTCGAACGCATCGCGGGCGTAAACGGGGTGCGCCGAGCGACCGGGGCGATCAGCGGCTACGCCCAGCTCGTCGGCCGGGACGGTGATGCGCTGGGCGGGTCCGACCTCGACAATCCGCCCGAGGGCCGCTCCGTCGACTGGACGTCGCAGCTCGTCGCCGGCCGGCTCCCCGCTGGACCTGGCGAGGCCGTCGTGGACCGGGTTAACGCCGAGCGGGAGGCATTCGCCGTCGGAGACGACGTTCGGATCATCGACGCCGGTGGCCTGCTGCAGACGTTCACCGTGGCCGCGATCATCGACGTGCCCGAGCGGCGCGACGAGCCCACCGTCGGGTTCGACGTGGCGACGGCACAGGCGGTGCTCGGCCGCTCGCCCGGCGAGTTCGACACGGTCAACGTCGAGGTCGCCGATGGCGCCGACCCTGCCGGCGTTGCCAACGGCGTGGCGGCTGCCGCCGGAGGGTCCTACGAGGTCGTCACCGCCACCGAGCTCGCCGACGAGCGGGTCAGCGGCGCACGCGAGGATCTCACCTATTTCACCGGGCTGTTGCTCGTGTCCGCCGCCGTGGCACTGGTGGTGGGCGGGTTGATCATTCGCAACACGTTGTCGATCCTCGTCGCCCAGCGCACCCGCGAGCTCGCCCTGCTCCGCTGCATCGGCGCCAGCCCGCGACAGATCCGCCGATCGGTGCTGCTGGAGGCTGCGGTTGTCGGCGCCGTAGGGTCGGCGGTCGGTGTCGTCGTCGGGATCGGGCTCGCCCGGGCGATGCGTGCCACCTTCGAGTCGTTCGACGTCTTTGAAGGCCTGCCGCGACCGACGATGCAGGTCACCCCGTGGATCGTCGCGGTCGCGGTCCTCGGCGGCTTGCTGGCCACCGTGTGCTTCGGCCTTGCCCCGGCGCTGCGGGCGACGCGGGTGGCGCCGGTGGCCGCGCTGCGCGACGTTGCGGCCGATCCCGAGCAGCCGCAGTCTCGGCGTGGTCGGGTTCGCCGAGCGGTGCTCGTCGCCGTCGCGGTGCTGGCGCTGCTCGCTGGCGCCGGGAGCGGGTCGGGTGCCCTCGTCGCCGTCGCGGCGCTGCTGACGCTCATCGCCCTCGAGACGGTCGGCGCGTGGTTGGCGCGTCCCGTGGCCCGGATTGTGGGAGTCCCGCTCACCGCTGTCGTCGGGCTGCCCGGCCGGCTCGCCCGCCAGAAC
The DNA here is from genome assembly GCA_035693765.1 of Acidimicrobiales bacterium. Taxonomy (GTDB): domain Bacteria; phylum Actinomycetota; class Acidimicrobiia; order Acidimicrobiales; family VFJN01; genus ZC4RG19. The sequence goes on along the minus strand of DASSGC010000829.1, from coordinate 3,430 downwards.
GCCAGGCGCAACCCCCGGCGAACCGCCGCGACGGCGATCGCGCTGACGATCGGGGTGGCGCTCAGCACGTTCCTCGCCGTGTGGGGCGAGTCGCAGAAGGCCACCGACCACAGCGCCTTCGATGCTGCGTTCACGGCCGACCAGCGCGTCGACGTCCCCGGCACCGACTTCGCCGGACCGATCAGCCCGGACGTCGCAGACCGGCTCCGCGCCCTGCCCGAGCTCGCCGATGTCGCCGCGTTTCACAGTCCCGTCCACCGCAGCGTGACGGCCGCCGACCCGCCGGCGCTCGCCGCGCTCATCGGCGACGACGTCACCGCCGGCGACCTGGAGGAGCTCGGCACCGGGACGGTCGCCGTCAATTCCGCGGAGGCCGCTCGCCGCGACCTCTCGGTCGGCTCGACGGTCGAGATCGAGCTCGATGACGCCGCCGGCTCCGAGCAGTTCCGGGTCGCCGCCGTGTTCGACAGCTACATGCTCGGCGACGGCCTCATCGAATACGACGTGACCAGCTCGCGCAGCCTCTCGGTCGACTACATCCTCAGCCCGGCCGAGTTCGAGCAGTTCGGCGGCCCCGCGACGATCGGATGGATCTATGGGCTCGCTGCCGCGGACGCCACCCTGGACGAGGCGGATGCGGCGATCGACGGTGTGCTCGCCGACTATCCGTCCGTGCAGCTGCACGACCGCGACGAGTTGCGCACCCAGGGGGACGCGGGGGTCGACGCCGGACTGCGGGTGTTCTACGGGATTTTCGGGCTGATCATCGCCATCGCTCTGTTCGGCATCGTCAACACGCTCACGCTGTCGATCGTTGAGCGCGTCCACGAGGTCGGGTTGTTACGCGCGATCGGCCTCGACCCCGCCGACGTGCGATCGATGGTCCGCGCCGAGAGCATCATCCTCGCCGCCTTCGGCGTGATCGTCGGTGTTGCCCTCGGCATCGTCTTCGCGTGGGCGATGATGTCGACGGCTACTCCGGGATCCGATCTCGACCTCGATCTCTTGATCCCGATCTGGCAGCTGGCGATCATCGCCGCCATCGCCGTGGTTGCCGCCGTGGGTGCCGCAATCCCGCCGAGCATCCACGCCAGCCGGGTCGACGTCCTGCGAGCGATCACCACCGAATGACGGCGGGGCCGACTGACGTCGGTCCTCAACCCCGGGGGGTTTCGTTCGTCATCCGCCACCCAGCTTCGGACTAGCGCGTGCGCAACGTGTGAAGCCGTGGTTGGGTGTCGGCATGTCCCGTGAGCTCGCCCATCGCACCGTGTCTGTCGATGGAGCGCCCATGCACGACCATGGCGCACCGGTGGCGTGGACAGCGGCGACCGTGCGACCCGATCGGTTCCGAGGGGTCGTGGGCCTCAGCGTCCCGCTGCCGCCACGCCCCCAGTCAGACCGAGCGGCGCCCTGCGGGATCTGTTCGGGTCCGAGTGGTTCTACACCTTGTGGTTTCACGAGCCCGGTGTGGCCGAGGCCGTGCTCGACCCGAATGCCGAGCGATTCCTTCGGGGCTTCCTCTACACCCTCTCGGGTGATTGCCCCGGCGAGCCGCTCCGGGGATTGGCCGGTGGCGTCGGCGGCGACATCTTCAGCCGCCTGACCATCCCCGACGAGCTCCCGGTGTGGCTCACGGCCGAGGACCTCGCCGTCTACGTGGGCGAGTTCGAACGCTCCGGCTTCCGCGGCGGGCTCAATTGGTATCGCGGCCTGGACCGCAACTGGGAGCTCGCCCGAGCCTGGGTCGACGTACACATCGAGCAGCCCGCGCTGTTGATCGCCGGCGAACGCGACCGCGTGCTGACCATGGTGGCGGCAGGCGTCGAGCACACGCGGGCGAACGTCCCCGGGCTGGTGGACATCGTGATCCTCCCCGGGTGCGGGCACTGGACGCAGCAGGAACGTCCCCAGGACGTGAACGACCTCCTGCTGAATATCCTCCACGGACTGCAATAGTCGGGCAGGCGTCACCGATCGCCCGAGTGATCAGCCGGGTGAGTGCTGTCGTACCTGTTTGTCGAGCCGTTCGAGCACGGCGGCCATCGCGCTCCGCGCGCCGGGCATGCTTCGTCATCGCACACCTTCGGGGGAACTGTGCGAGGCGTGGCTGGCCGCGGCCCGCAGCCACCTGGCGGCCAACACGGTGACCGAGACCCGCCGCATCCTCGACACGGTGCTGCTGCCGGCGCTGGGAGATGTGCCGCTGGCGGCGCAGCGCCCCGAGCACCTCGACGATCTGTACGCCCGTCTGCTGCGCTCCGGGGGACATGACGCCAAGCCCCTGGCGGGCGGCAGCGTGCGACGCATCCACGGGGTGGCCCGCCGGGCGCTGACGGTGGGGGTGCGCTGGGGCTGGCTGGGCGCCAACCCCGCCTTGGTGGCCATGCCCCCGCGCACGATCACCCGGCCGATCCAACCACCCAGCCCGGACCAGGTGGGCCAGCTGCTGGCGGCCGCTCGCAGCAACCCCGATCTGGCAGCCTTCGTTTTCCTGGCGGCGCCCACCGGCGCCCGTCGCGGTGAGCTGTGCGGGCTGCGCTGGCGCGATCTCGACGCCGCCGATGGCCAGCTCGACATCGTCCGCACCATCATCATCGTCGACGGCCACTGTGTGGAGGCCCCATCGCGGTGAGCTCCCGCTCGGCATCGGCCCTGTTTCCCCGGATGGTCATCGACCGGTCGATGCGTCGCCCGCTGTCCGGGTCGACCCCGACGTAGACCCGCAGCTCCCAGGAACCTTCGCTTCGTTGGCGCAGTGATCCACGCATGACGGGATCATCAGCTCGGCTCGTGGGTAACGCCGTGGGTGAGCGTGAGTTGCCACGTCGAGGGGCACGCGAAGGGCACAGCGCTCCCCCCCTCCGCCAGGACGCCCACCTTGAGAGTTCCGCCCGGGGCCGTCCGAACGACCTGCGGAGTCGCCGGTCCAGCCGGCGATTCAATGACCGTGGCTGACCGCTGGTGCCGATCGGTAGCCACTTGGTCTGGCGCGCATCTGGCGCGAGGCGGCCGGGCGCTACCAGGCGAAGGGACCGTAGAGCGTCGCCCTTGCGTCGCGCTTGGCCGCGCGGTACCGCTTCATGACCCCGCGACGTTGCCGCTTGAGCCGGCGTCGCTCCTCGCCTGCGGTCGCGGCGCTCGCCCGCCTACGCAACTCGTGAAGCTGGGGCCGGTACTCGGCCGCCAGCTGTCTCAGCATGGCCCTCACCTGCGGGCGTCGGTCGATGACCAGCGGCATGGCGGCCGATCATCGCGCACAATCAGCTCCAAAGGTCGTTCAGCGACATGATGCGTGAGCTGGACCAGCTCGGGCGCAGGTCGGACGCTCGGCGCGAGCCGCCTGTAGCCGCGAATCCGCTGGGCTTCCTGCCTGATCTGGCACACCTGTGGCACGCAGGGGGGCGGAGCGGGCGAGCGCCAGATCAGG
>DASSGC010000828.1:0-5666 GCA_035693765.1 Acidimicrobiales bacterium | reverse complement strand
CGCCGGGGGTGACGGTGGCCCGGGCGAGGCGCTCGACCACCCAGGCGAGGCCGGACATGACGACGCCGGCGCCCATGAGGACGGGCACGAACACGTTCATCTGCTCCGGGCGGGCGAGCCAGGCGAAGGTGGCGCGGGGCGGCGGAGCGGTGCTGCGCACCCGGTCGAGCCGCACCGACCGGGCGGCCCCGGCGGCCTGGGCCTGCGCGGCCCGGGCGTCCTGGGCGTCGAGCCGGCGGTCGATGACCTTGAGCCGCTGCGACAGCAGCGAGCCCATGATCGCCACCTCGGCGGCGACGAAGATCGCTGCGGACATCAGGGCGCGGTTCCACTCCCAGCGGTAGAGGTAGACGAAGGTGTAGGTGCCGGAGGCGGCCAGGGTCACCCCGCCGAGGAGGCTGCGCAGGATGCGGGCGTTCATCGTTGGGCTCCTGTCGCGAGGGGCCGGATCGCCGTCAGATCGACGACCGGCGCATCGTCGGGGAGGGGGTCGGGGAGGGGCGGTGCGGCCAGCAGCCGGACGGTGCCGGCCGACCCGTCGACCTCGGCCAGGTCACCGGGACGGAAGCGGTCCGTGGCGCCCGCGTGGCCGACGACCGTCGGCACACCGTGCTCCCTGGCGAGGATGGCCAGGTGGCTGAGTGGGCTGCCGGTCTCGGCCACGAGGCCGGCCAGGTGGGGGACGACCGTGGCGAGCCGGGGATCGAGGTGGGTCACCACCAGCACCGCGCCGTCGGGGGGCTCGCTGCCGAGGTGGACCGGGCCGGTGCCCCGGCCACCGCCGGCGCCGGTGCCCGGGGCGCCGGCACCCCCACCCGGAGGGGGGACCGGGACGGGGCGGTGGTCCGTCGTGAGGCGGAACACCGGGGGCAGGGCCCGGGGTCCCGCGGTCGCGGGGTCGTTGCGTTCGTGCAGGTCGTCCGGCAGGGTGCGCCCGATGGCCGCGGCCCGCAGCTCGGCGAGGCCGAGCAGCCGCACGCTGTCCTGGGTGGGGAGCAGCCCGACGCAGACCAGGCGGCGGCCGAGCTCCCACGCGGCGCGGGCCGTCAGCTCCTGCACCCAGCGGGCCCGCAGCCGCAGGCCCTCGCGGACCACGGCCGCGTCGGACGGCGCCGGCTCGTGGGCGACGGGCGCGGTGGCACGCAGGTCGGGGGCGGCGACCGGGGTGCAGGCGCCGACCCGCGGTGGGGTCAGGGCCAGGACCACGGGATGGGTCTCGACCAGCTCGTCGATGTCGACGTCCTCGGCCTGCGCCTCGGCCAGCGCCGACATGGCGAGCGAGGCGGCCGTGACGCTGTGCCCGAGGTCGGGGATGAGCATGCCGGCCAGGGCCTCGTAGCCGTGGAGCGCCCGCAGCGCGGTCCGGCCGTTGTCGAGGACGGCGAGGAGCGCGGTGTTGGACAGGTCCCCGAGCCGCGGCACCGCGGCGAGGTCGGCGTCGACCTGTTCGATCACGTCGCGGGCGAGCAACGGCAGGGCGCGACGGAGGCGACCGGTGCGCCACGCGCTGCCCAGGCGCCGGGCCGGCCCACGGGGGTCGAGCCGGGCGAGGAGCCGGTGACGTGCCGGGGCGAGCCCGAGGTGCCCGAGGTCGGCGGCCGCCCAACCGTCGACCGAGCGGACGACCGGCGAGCGGCGCAGGGCGCGGGCGGACGCCGACCCGGTGAGCAGCAGCGCGTGGTCGAGGCCTTCGCGCAGCGGCGTCAGCCACAGGTCGACCTCGAGCCGGCTCAGCGGGTCGGGGAAGGTCTCGGCGACGGGACCGGTCCCGAGCACCGGGCCGACCGGCGTCCCCACCGGCGTGGTGATGGGACGGCTCTGGAGCAGCCAGAGGGTGCCGTCCTGGTCGATGGCCCATTCGACGTCCTGGGGTCCGCCGAAGGCGGCGGCCGCCCGGCGGGCGAGGCCGGCCAGGGCGCGGAGGGCGGACCGGGGCAGGGGGGAGGCGTCCCCGTTCCGGACCTCCAGCACCCGGCCGCGGGGTGACAGCGTGGCGGTCCACCCGTCGTCCTGGCCGCTCACCAGGCTGTCGGGGCCGCCCTCGACGGCGGACACGAGCAGGCGGTCGGCCCGCCCGGTGACGGGATCGGCGCCGAACAGCACGCCGCCCCACCGGGGGTCGAGCTGGGGCTGGACGAGCACCGCCATGCGGGCGTCGGGGGCGGCCACGGCCAGGCCGGACGCCGCCGCCCGGCGGCCCGAGGCGAGCACCTCGTCGACCGCGGCCACGAAGGCGGGCCAGCCGGCGACGTCGAGGACGGAGGTGAAGACCCCGGCCATCGACGACCCGGCGCCGTCCTCGTTCGTCGACGACGACCGCACCACGACGGTGCGGGTGCCGCCGTCGCTCGCGGCGGCAAGGGCGTCGCGGGCGGGACCGGTGCGGTCGCGTCGCGCCGGGTGGGACCAGCCGCGGTGGTCCCAGGCGGTGGTGAGCACGGTGCCGGGCAGCACGGGCAGACCGGCCCGGCGGGCGACGGCGAGGTTGGCGGCCTTGGCGCCGACGAGGCCCCCGTCGGTCGCCCCGTCGTCGGCGAGATCGAGCAGGGCAGGGCGGGTGTCGCGTCGGAGAGCAGGGGGGATCGTCTCCATGACGTCACGATGCCGGGCGTCGCTTGCAGGTCGGTTGACACCTGCTTGCGCCGTCGCTGGCCGGGTTGGTGGTCCGTCGCACGGTGGTCTCCTGCGGTCGATGACGGGGCGCACGGTCGTGCGCTCTGCTGGAGAGACGGCACAGAGCGCGACAACTCATCGCACCGCCTGCGCACCCGGTCGCGCGGATCGGCGGGGTCTCTCCCAACGGGCGCGCCGGAGGCGAGGGGCGCCCTCAGCGGTCGTGCACGGCCAGGTCGACCGCCTTGACCGACGCCCACACCGCCACGCCGGGCGCCAGGCCGAGGTCGGCGACGGCCGCAGGCGTCACCTCGGCCACCAGCTCGACCGGCCCGGTGAGCTGGACGCGCACCCGGTCGCGGTCCGCCTCGAGGTCGGCGACCGCGAGCGGCCAGGCGTTGCGGGCGCTGCCCTCGGGCCGCTCGCGGTGCAGCGCCACGGCCTGGGGGCGGACGGTGACGGCCACGGGCCCGGCAGGCACCGGGTCGGCCGCGACGAGGACCGCCCCGCCGGCCAGCCGGACGCGGTGGTCGCCGTCGGCCGTGCCGTGCACCAGGTTGACCCCCACCAGGTCGGCCACGTAGCGGGACCGGGGGTGGCGGGCGACCTCGGCCGTCGTGCCCCGCTGGGTCACCCGCCCGTCCTCGACGATCACCAGCCGGTCGGCCAGCACGAGCGCGTCGACCGGGTCGTGGGTCACGAGCAGGCGGGCTCCGGGGAAGCCGGCGAGCTGGCGCCGCAGCTCGGCCCGCACGTGGCGCCGGCTGCTCGTGTCGAGGGCCGCGAGCGGCTCGTCGAGCAGCAGCACCCGGGGCTCGGTGGCGAGGGCCCGGGCCAGCGCCACCCGCTGGGCCTGCCCGCCCGACAGGGCGCCGGGCCGGGACGCGGCCTGGCCGGCCAGCCCCACCCGGTCGAGCAGCGCGGTCGCCCGGGCGCGCGCCTCGGCCCGCCCGACCCCGCGGGCCCGCAGGCCGAAGGCGACGTTGTCGAGCGCGGTCATCCGCGGGAACAGGAGGTAGTCCTGGAACACCACCCCGACCGGCCGGTCGGCGGTGGGCACGAACGTCCCGCCCGCCGGGTCGTCGAGCACGCGCCCGTCGACGGCCACCCGCCCGGCGTCGAGCGGTTGGAGCCCGGCCACGGCGCGGAGCACGGTGGTCTTGCCGGCGCCGTTGGGACCGAGCAGGGCCACGACCTCGCCGTCGGCCACCTCGACCTCGACGGCGAGGTCGAGGCCGCCGAGCCGCACCTGCACGTCCGCGGTGAGCATCAGGCCCGCCGGCGGACGTGCACTAGTGCCGTGTCCACAAACGTTTGCGCCCCGCCAGGCCGGCCAGATCCGCCGCAGGCGGCGTCCTCGTCGTCGCCGCAGCTACGGCTGCGCCTTCCTCCTGCGTCCTGGCCAGCGCCGGATCTGACTCGGCCTGGACGAGACGAACGTTCATGGACACGGCACTAGACCGCCAGCCACCGGTCGCGCAGCGGGACCAGCACGGCCAGGGACACGGCCACCAGCACGAGCGACAGGGCGATGGCGGCGTCGCGGTCCGACTCCAGGGCCAGGAACACCGCCAGCGGCATGGTCTGGGTGCGGCCCTGGAGGTTGCCGGCGAAGGTGACCGTGGCGCCGAACTCGCCGAGTGCCCGGGCCCAGCACAGCACCGCGCCGGCGGCCACCGACGGCGCCGCCATGGGCAGCGTCACCCGGCGGAACACCAGCCACTGGCTGGCGCCCAGGGTGGCGGCGGCGTCCTCGTAGCGCCGGTCGGCCGACCGGAGCCCGGCCTCGACCGTGACGACCAGGAACGGCAGGGCCACGAACGTGTTGGCGGCGATGACGCCCCAGAGGCTGAACGGGAGCAGGAAGCCCGTGCCGTCGTACACCGGCCCGCCGACGAGGCCCCGGCGGCCGAAGGCGAACAGAAGGGCCGCCCCACCGACGACGGGCGGCAGGACCATCGGCAGGATGACCAGCGCCCGCACGAGCGAGCGGCCGGGGAACTCGGTCCGCGCCAGCATCCAGGCCAGGGGGATGCCGAAGACCAGCGACAGGCCGGTGGCGGCGAACGCACTCGTGAGCGACAGGCGCAACGCCTCGGTGACGAGCGGGTCGCCGAGGAGGTCGACGAGCGATGTCCACGGCGCCCGCTGGAGGAGCGCCACGAACGGCACCACGACGAAGGCCACGGCGGTCGCCGCGAGCGGCACGAGCGCGTATGGGGGGCGAGACCGCCCGCTCCGGCGCCGCCTCACGCCGCCTGGAACCCGTACGAGCGGAGGACGTCCTGGCCCTCTGCGGACAGGACGAAGGCCACGAACGCGTCGGCTATCGTCGCCTCGCCCGAGCCGGACAGCGCGGCGATGGGGTACCGGGTCGCGACGTTCTGGTCCTCGGGGATCTCCACGCCCTCGACCGCGTCGCCGGCCGCCGGCACGTCCGTCCGGTACACGATCCCGGCGTCGAGGTCACCCGCCTCGATCTTGGTCAGGAGGCTGCGGACGTCGGGCTCGTCGGTGTCCTGGGCCGGGGTGACGCCGGCCTCGGCCAGGGCCTCCCGGCCGAACTGGCCGCACGGCACCTCGGCGGCGCACAGCCCGATGAGGAGGTCGGCGTCGTCGAAGTCGTCGAGGCCGTCGACGGCGCCGGGGTTGCCGGCGGGCACGGCGATCTCCAGGACGTTGGTGGCGAAGATCTCCGGCTCGCCGTCGATCGCGTCGCCCGCGGCGACCTGGTCCATGTTGGCGGTGTCGGCGGAGGCGAAGACGTCGGCCGGCGCGCCGGCCAGGATCTGCGCGCGGAGGGCCGAGGAGGCGCCGAAGCTGGTCTCGACGGTGACGCCCGGGTTGGCCTCCTCGAAGGCCGCGGCGATCTCCCCGAAGGCATCGGTGAGCGACGCGGCGGCGAACACGGTGATGGTCCCGTCGAGGGTTCCCTCGGTGCCGGTGCCGGTGCCGGTGCCGGTGCCGGTGCCGGTGTCGGTGTCGGTGCCGGTGTCGGTGTCGGTGCCGTCGCCGGCTCTCGCGCCGCCGCAGCCGGTGGCCAGCGCCAGGCC
>DASSGC010000827.1:0-7359 GCA_035693765.1 Acidimicrobiales bacterium | reverse complement strand
GTCCGCATCGTGGCCGCCGACCACGAGATCGGCTTCACGGTCGTGCACGTGGTGCTCGGGGTGGTCTCCGCCGTCCTCGCCGCGCTCGCCTGGCGCGAGGCACGCCGGGCGCCGTCGGCCGGGCCCCGGCGGGACGCACCGGCGGCCCCCGCCGGCGTCGCCTGATCAGGCGCCGGCGTTCGTTTCCTCGGCCGGCGCCCCGGCGAGGACGGTGTCGAGCGCCAGCGTCAGGCAGCGGCAGCCGCCGCCCGCCTTGAGGAACTCGCCGACGGGCTGCTCGACCACGTCGAAGCCCCAGGCCTCGAGCTGACGCCCCACCCGCGGCGGCACCGTCGGCATCACCACCGCGCGGTCGACGACGACCGAGTTGGCGCAGAACGCCAGCGCCTCGTCGTCGGTCAGCACGAGGGGCTCGGGCACCAGCGCCTCGACGACCTTGCGCCCGTAGGCGTCCCACCCCAGCGGCGCGATCATGGCCCGCCGCCCGTCGAGGGGGCAGAACGTCAGGTCGAGGTGGTAGAGCCGCTGGTCGACGAGCTGGAGGGGCCGGACGGGGCAGTGCAGCAGCGCCGCCAGCTCGGTCGCGGCCCGGGCATCGGAACGGAACGAGTAGCCGCTCAACAACACGGTGCGGCCGCCCTCGGGCGTGAAGGGCAGGGCGTCGCCGGCCCCCTCGTGGTCGAGGTCGTCGGGCAGCCGGTCGACCCGCCAGCCGTGCTCGGCGAACCAGGCGGCGTTCACCGCCGTCTCCGGCTCGCGCTCGGGGTGCCGGAAGTTGCTGGGGACGAACTGGTCGCCGTTCACCAGCCCGGCGTTGGCGGTGAACACGAGGTCGGGCACCTGAGGGTTGGGCGCCATCTCGACCACCTCGGCGCCGGCCGCCCGCAGGGTGACGGCGAGGTGGTGCCATTGCTCCTGGGCCAGCTCGGGCGCGACCGTGACCTCACGGTTCATCCACGGGTTGATCTCGTAGAGGACGCCGAAGTGGTGGGGCGGGCACATGAGGATGCGCCGGCCCCAGGAGAGGTCGCCCGCCGTCATCCCGGTGCCGTCAGTTGCTCTGTGAGCTGGCGGACGAAGGGGCCGACGTCGGTGACGATGCCGAGCGCCTGGTGGCTGCCCCGGTCGGCGAGCTTGGTCACCACGGCCTGGTTGATGTCGACGCAGAACGTCTCCACGCCGGCCGGGAGGCAGTTGCCGGCGGCGATCGAGTGCAGCGTCGAGGCGAGCATGAGCGCCACCTCCACCCCGGGCAGCACCCCGCGCAGCGCGTCGGCCGCGGCCACCACGTCGGTCATGACGTCGGGCAGGGGCCCGTCGTCGCGGATCGAACCGCCCAGCACGAACGGCACGCCCCGCCGGACGCAGGCGTGCATCACCCCGCCGTGCACGAAGCCCGACGCCACGGCGGCCGCGATCGACCCGTGCCGGCGCACCTCGTTGATGACCCGGAGGTGGTTGGCGTGGCCGCCCTCGGTCGGGAACCCCTCGGCCACCGACACGCCGAGCGACGTCCCGAGGACGTTGGCCTCGATGTCGTGGCTGGCGAAGCCGTTGCCGGCGAAGAGCACGTCGACCCAGCCGTCCTCCACCAGGCGGGCGAGGTCGGGCGCCCCGCCGGTGTGGACGACGGCGGGCCCGGCGACGACCAGCACCTTGCCGCCGTGGGCGCGGGCCGCCCGCAGCCGCTCGGCCACCCGGGCGACGAGCAGCGCCTTGGGCTTCTCCGACGACACCTCGGAGGCCATGAACTCGAACACCTGGGTGGTGCGCGTGTGCGTGGGGACGTGGACCCGCACGCCGTCGCTCCCCACCACCACCAGGTCGCCGGCGCGCACCCGGTGCATGGGGGCGGTGCGGGCCCGGCCGTCGTCGACCACGAGCGCGCAGTCCATCTCCGGGTTGTCGACCGGGATCCAGGTGCCGTCGACCCGGACCTCGCCCGGCAGGTTGGTCGTCGAGTAGAAGCCCGCCGGCAGCACGCCGTCGTGCTCGGCGGGAACGAGCCGTGCGTTCGTGTAGGCCGTGCGGTTGGCGCCGTGGACCTGCAGCTCGTCGAGCAGGGGGGCCAGCACGTCGTCGTCGCCGGTCACGGCGATGCGCGCGCTGCTGGGATCGAGGGCGGTCTTGCCGATGCTGACGTCGGTGATCTCGTAGTCGCAGCCCGCGTCCAGGATCGAGTCGAGGATCTTGGCGAGCAGCAGGGAATCGACGATGTGACCGGTGACCTCGATGGTCTCGGTGCTCAACGGTCCTCCTGGCGATCGAGCCGGGTTCGGGTGTGCCCCGGTGGCAGGGATATCATGCCGCCCGCCATGGGACAGCCGATCAACGTCGTCGAGAAGCCGTCGAGCACACCGGGTCTCGCCCGGTTCGAGATCAACCGGTCGCTCACCGGCATGGGCCACGAGCGCTACACGTCGGTCGACGACATCCTCGACGACCGGCCCGTCGACGAGCTGGCCCGGCGCCTGTTCGACAGCGGCGGCGTCACCCAGGTCCACGCCAACGGCAGCATGATCACCGTGCACCTGGCCGAGGGATGGACCGGCGAGCGACTGCTCGACGTCATCCGGGGGCTGTACGTGTATTACACGCCGGCCGGGACCGGCGGCGGCGGGGACGGCGGCGGGGGCGAGGCGTCACCGGACGTCCAGGTCGAGGCCGCGTCCGTAGCCTCAGAGACGCCGCAGTAGCGTCTTCTCCATCTTCGGGCCATGCTCGGAGCGACCGACAACGGCGTCGGTCGACGAAGGAGAGCCGATGAGTTCCAAGGCCTGGCAGGCCGTCCTCGACCACCTCGACGAAGCCGCCGAGTTCGCGAAGCTCGACGTCGACGTCCATCGCATGCTGCGCAACCCGCGCCGCGTGCTGGAGGTGGCCGTCCCCGTCCGGTTGGACGACGGCTCGGTCGAGGTGTTCACGGGCTGGCGCGTGCACCACGACACGACCCGGGGACCGGGCAAGGGGGGCATCCGCTTCCATCCCGACCTCGACGTCGACGAGGTGAAGGCCCTGGCGGCGATGATGACGTTCAAGACCGCCCTGGTCGACCTGCCCTTCGGCGGGGCCAAGGGCGGCGTGCGCTGCGACCCCCGGCGGCTGTCGCTCGGCGAGCTGGAGCGGGTCACCCGGCGCTTCACCTACGAGATCAGCCCGCTGCTCGGTCCCGACATCGACATCCCGGCCCCCGACGTCAACACCGACGGCCGGGTGATGGCCTGGCTCATGGACACGCTGTCGATGGTGAAGGGCGCCAACCTGCCGGCGTCGGTGACCGGCAAGCCGCTGTCGATCGGCGGCACCCGCAACCACTCCGGGGCGACGTCGGCCGGTTGCCTCGACTGCGCCCGGGCCGCCTTCCGTGAGATGGGGCTGCCGATGGTCGGCAGCCGGGTCGTGCTCCAGGGGTTCGGCAAGGTCGGCGGGCCGCTGGCCTACCTGCTGGCCTCGGCCGGCATGCGGGTCGTGGCCATCGGCGACGTGGGCGGGGCCGTGCTCAACGAGGGCGGGATCGACATCGGTGCGCTGTCCGACCACGTGGCCGAGTCGGGCTCCGTGGCCGCGTTCCACGGCGCCGAGGCGATCGACTCCGACGCCCTGTGGGACGTGCCCTGCGAGCTGCTGGTCCCCGCGGCGCTGGGCGGCGTCATCGACGAGCGGGTGGCGCAACGCATCTCGGCGAAGCTCATCGTCGAGGCGGCCAACGGCCCCACGACGCCGGCGGCCCAGCCGGTGCTCGACGCCCGGGGGATCGTCGTGATCCCGGACATCCTCGCCAACGCCGGCGGGGTGACGGCCAGCTACTTCGAGTGGGCCCAGGCCCGCCAGGCGTATCCCTGGGACGACGGGTTGGTGGCCGAACGGTTGCGCGAGCGGATGGAGCACGCGTTCACGGCCGTGTGGGTCCGGTCGCAGACCCTGGAGGTCGACATGCGGACCGCCGCCCACGTCGTCGCCGTCGAGCGCGTGGCCAAAGCCATCGCCGCCCGGGGCCTGTTCCCCTGAGAGCATGCGCGGACGGGTCACGTCGCTGCCGGTCACCGTGCTGCATCGCCGGTCGGCCGAGCTGTCGAGCCGGTGCTTCCACCCCAAATCGCCACGCGTAGGCCGTGACGAGCGCCCTATCCGCTCGGCCTCTGAGCCCTCGCCCGTAGGGCGCAGAGCACCTCGAATCGGCTGATCCTGCCCGGAATCGGGCAGGATCGTTGCCAACGCGCGGCCCCGGCGGCGAGGATCGCCGCCATGGCCGCGGACGACCTGGTCGATCACCTCGTGCGGACGACGCAGCTCCCCTCGGGCGTCGTCCGACGGGTCGTCGACGACGTCGTCGCGTACTTCGCGGAGACGACCGAGGCGGTCGTCCGGCGGCGGCACCGCGAGCTGCAGGCGCGCGGCTTCGGCAACGCCGAGATCTTCCAGCGCATCGCCACGGAGCTGGCCGAGCGGCCGGTGGCGGCGCCGACCCTGTCCCTCCGGCAGCTCCGCCGGATCGTCTACGGCTGACCGGCCGCAGGAGGCAACACCGACATGTGCGGGATCGTGGGCTACATCGGCGGCGACGACGCCGTCCCCGTGTTGGCCGAGGGCCTGGCCCGGCTCGAGTACCGGGGCTACGACTCGGCCGGTGTCGCCGTGGTCGGTGCGTCGGGCCTCAAGGTCCACAAGCGGGCCGGTCGGGTCGGCGACCTGGTCGCGGCCCTGCCCAAGCGGCTGCGCGGGTCGGTGGGCATCGCCCACACCCGCTGGGCCACCCACGGCGAGCCGACCGACGGCAACGCCCACCCCCACCTCGACGCCTCGGGACATGTGGCCGTGGTCCACAACGGCATCGTGGAGAACGCCGCGGAGTTGCGGGCCAAGCTCCGGGCCGAGGGCGTCGAGCTGCGGTCGGAGACCGACACCGAGGTCATCGCCCAGCTCGTGGGCCTGCGGGCGGAGCTGCCCCTCGAGGACGCCGTCCGCGAGGCGCTGTCGATGGTGGTGGGGACCTACGGCCTGGCGGTGGTCGACGACCGGCAGCCCGACCGGGTGGTCGTGGCCCGCAACGGCAGCCCGGTGGTGATCGGCGTCGGCCCCCGCGCCCACCACGTCGCCTCCGACGCGGGCGCGCTGGTCCGCCACACCGACCAGGTCGTCCACCTCGACGACCACGAGCTGGCCGTGCTCCACGCCGGTGCCTACCGCACGTTCACCCTCGATGCCCGGCCCACGCACAAGGCCCCGGCCACGACCGAGGTGACGGCCACGGCCTTCGACCTGTCGGGACACGAGCACTTCATGCACAAGGAGATCCACGAGCAGCCGGCGGCGGTGGCCCAGGGGCTGGGTGGGCGGCTCGACCGTCGCTTCGCCACCGCCCACCTCGGCGGCGTGAAGCTGTCGGCCCGCGAGGTGCTGGGCGTGCGGCGGGTGAAGGTCCTGGGCTGCGGGTCGGCGTACTACGCCGGGTTGGCCGGGGCGCAGCTCGTCGAGGGGCTCAGCCGGATCCCGGCGGACGCCGAGACGGCGTCGGAGTTCCGCTACCGGCGCCCGGTCATCGACCCCGAGACCCTGTACGTGGCGGTCAGCCAGTCGGGGGAGACGTTCGACACCCTGGCCGCCGTCCAGGAGGTGAAGCGCAAGGGCGGCGACGTCATCGGCATCGTCAACGCCCCCGGCAGCAGCATCGCCGGGGCGTGCGGGTCGGGCGTGTACATCCACGCCGGCCCGGAGGTGTCGGTGACCTCGACCAAGAGCTTCACCGCCACCCTGGTCGCCTTCGCCCTGCTGGCCCTGCACCTGGGCCGGGTGCGCGACCTGGGGCCGGCGGACGGCGACCGGCTCGTCCGGGCGCTCGACGCGCTGCCGGGCCAGATCGGCGAGGTGCTGACCACCGAGGCCGCGGTGGCGGGCGTCGCCCGCGACGTGGTCGCCCGCGGCGGCGACCCGGTGGCCAGCATGTTCTACGTCGGTCGGGTCGGCGGGTACGTCACCGCCCTGGAGGGGGCCCAGAAGCTGAAGGAGGTGTCGTACATCCACGCCGAGGCCTACCCGGCCGCCGAGCTGAAGCACGGGCCGCTCGCGCTGGTCGGCCCCGACGTGCCCACCGTGGTGGTGCTGCCCGACGACGACCTGCTCGACAAGAACCTGTCGACCGTGGAGGAGATCCGTGCCCGGCGGGGGCCGGTCGTCGCGGTGACCGACGCCGACCTCGGCACGGCCGCCGCCGGTGGCGAGGACGAGCGGTTCGCCGCGGTGTTGCGGGTGCCCCGCACGGCGCCGGAGCTCGCCCCGGTGCTGCTCGGCATCCCGCTGCAACTGCTCGCCTACCACACCGCCGTGGCGCTGGGTCGCGACGTCGACAAGCCCCGCAACCTGGCCAAGAGCGTGACGGTGGAGTAGCCGGCCGAGGGCACCACCGTGCCCCCGGCCGTGCCCCCGGCCGTGCCACCGGCCGTGCCAGTGATCGTGCCAGCGACCGAGGACACGGCGGCGGCCGTGGCCCGCATCGTGATCGCGGCCGCGGGGCCGGCGGGGGCGACGACCGAGGGCGTGGCGGAGGGCGTGGCGGAGGGCGTGACCGGAACGCCGGCGGAGGCGGTCGTGACGGCCGGTGCGGGGGGCGTCACGGAGGTTGCGTCGAGCGAACATACGTTCGATCATAGTCCCCGTGGGACGAGTGGATCGTACGGGTCGTGCCGCCGGGGTGGCGGAGCTCGCGGGGACCCCGGCCCCGCGCGTCGGGCCCACGGATCTCGCCCGCGACCGGCGCCTGCCCGTGGTGCCCGCGCTGGCCCCGCTGCTCCCCGGTGCCGGGCTGCGACGGGGCACCACGGTGGCGGTGAGCAGCCGGGCCGGGGTGCCGGGCGTGACGTCGCTGGCCCTGGCGCTGACCGTCGGGGCATCCCGGGCGGGGTCGTGGGTGGCGGCGGTGGGCCTGGGGTCGCTGGGACTGGTGGCGGCGTCCGAGCTGGGGGTGGCGCTCGACCGGCTGGTGGTGGTGGCCGACCCCGGGCGCGAGCGGGACGGGTGGGCGTCGGTGGTGGCCGCCCTGGTCGACGGGTTCGACGTCGTGCTCGTCGGCGCCGAGGGTGGTCAGGGCCGGCGGGGCGGCCGGCTGCGGGCGGGTGACGCCCGGCGCCTCGTGGCCCGGGTGCGCGAGCGGGGAGTGGTGCTCGTGGCCGTGGGGGGTGACCTGCCCGGCGAGCGCAGCCCCCTGCGGCTGACGGTGACGTCGTCGACCTGGCAGGGGCTGGGCGACGGATGGGGCCACCTGCAGGGGCGGCGGGTCGAGGTCGAGGCCGCCGGGCGGGGCGAGGCGGCGCGTGGCCGTCGGGCCGAGCTGTGGCTCCCCGATCCCGACGGCACGGTGGCGGT
>DASSGC010000826.1:0-4744 GCA_035693765.1 Acidimicrobiales bacterium | reverse complement strand
GCCCGTCGACCAGCGCCCGGGCGCTCGCCACCTGGGCCTTGGGCTTGCGGGTGCGGGCCGGCGCGCCCCGCCGCAGCCAGGCCAGCTCGGCCCGGGCGAGGTTGCGGCGCTTGCGGTCCGTCGCCGCCTCCCGCTCCGCCCGCTCGGCCCGGGCGGCCAGGTACGAGGCGTAGCCGCCCTCGTGCACGTGGCCGGCGCCCCGGTCGAGCTCGAGGATGCGGGTGGTCACCCGGTCGAGCACGTGGCGGTCGTGGGTCACCAGCACGAGCCCGCCCCGGAACGCCGCGAGGCGCTCCTCCAGCCAGGCGATCGCCCCCATGTCGAGGTGGTTCGTCGGCTCGTCCAGGATCAGGAGGTCGTTCTCGCTCGCCTCGCCGACGGCCACCAGCGCCCGGGCCAGCGCCACCCGCTTCGCCTGACCGCCCGACAGGCGGCCCACCTCCGCGTCGACCAGGTCGGCCATGCCCAGGCGGTCGAGGATGGCGGCGCCCTCCCAGCCCCCGCCGACCGCGTCCCGCACCGGGCCCCGCGGCAGCACCGCCATCTGGTCGAGCGTCACCACCCGGGCGCCCCGGCCCCGGCGCACGGTGCCCGACTCCGGGGCCACGCCGCCCCCCAGCACGCCCAGCAGCGTCGACTTGCCGCAGCCGTTGATGCCCACCACGGCCAGGCGGTCGCCGCTCGACACCGTGAGCGACAGGCCGGTGAACAGCGGTTTCCCCGGCCGGCTGACCGCCAGGTCCTGAGCGTCGACGAGGATCACGGTCAGCGACGGTACCGGTCCGCGGCCGGCGTCCCGCGCCCCGCTACCGTCGGCGACCTATGCCAGGCGACGGCATCCTCTCCGGCCCCCTCGACATCGACGGCCCGCGCCGGCGGCCGCCCAGCTACCCCACCGTCGAGGGGGTGACGGGGCTCGCGGTGCTCCACCGGGCCACCGGCGTCGAGGGCACGGTGGTCGGGTTCGAGCACGGCGGCGTCGCCGTCCTCGACAAGCACTCCGGGACGAGGCGGCTGGTGCGGCTCGACCCCGGCGGCTTCCGCGTCGGCGGCCGGCCGGTGACGCTCGTGCCGCCCACGCCGCCGCGGGGACCGAGGCGGCCGGGGCGCACGGCGTCGGGGTCGACGGCCGTGCGAGACCGGCGGGCGCGGGTGGCCCGGGCGAGCCGCATCCTGGTCGAGGGCGTCCACGACGCCGAGCTGGTCGAGAAGGTGTGGGGCGACGACCTGCGGGTCGAGGGCGTCGTCGTCGAGCGCCTCGACGGCATGGACGACCTCGCCGCCGCCGTCGACGAGTTCGCCCCCGGGCCCGGCCGGCGCCTGGGCGTGCTGCTCGACCACCTGGTCGACGGGACCAAGGAGGCCCGGGTCGCGGCGGCCGTCCGCCACCCCCACGTGCTGGTGACCGGCACGCCGTACGTCGACGTGTGGCAGGCGGTCCGGCCCCGGGCCGCGGGCATCGACGCCTGGCCGACCATTCCCCGGGGGCAGCCGTGGAAGGAGGGCGTCATCGCCGCCCTCGGCGTGCGGGCCACCCCGGGCGAGTTCTGGCGGTCGCTGCTGGCGCGGGTGAGCACCTACGCCGACCTCGACCCCACGCTGGTCGGCGCGGTCGAGCAGCTCATCGACTTCGTCACGGAGACCTGACCGCAGTTCCGAGACGTCCAAGACCGGGGTCGGGGCCGGTCCCCGTCGCTGTACCGCGTGCTGCGTGCCCTCGCCTGCTTCGGCGTCCTCGACGAGCCCGAGCCCGGCACGTTCGCCCTCGGGCCGCACGGGCGGGGCCTGCTCACCGACGACCCCGAGTCGATGCGACACCTGGTGCTGCTGTTCGCCGGGAACGGCGTCTGGCGGTCGTGGGGCGAGCGCACCGCGACCGAGCTCCGCGACCTGCTGGCCCGCCGGCAGCTTCACGCTCGACCGCATCACGCCGGTGAGCGGGCCGACCAACTTCAGCGTGCTGGAGGCGACGCCCCGGCCGTGACCGCCGCCTGGCGCAGGGCCCGCTCCAGCAGGTCGCGGTCGCCGAGCCGGCGCTTCAGCTCACGCTCCAGCCCGGCGATGGGGTGCAGGTTCTGCGGCGCCCGCGGGTCGTTGTGGGGCTGGCTGGCGAAGCGGGGCAGCGTCGCCGCCACCCGGTCGGCCAGGGCCACGCCGTCGGCGGGGGCCAGGTCGCCCGAGGCCTCGCACCGGACGACGCCCCACCACGCGTGGGTGGCGGGGCCGGGCAGGCGCAGGTACCACGAGTAGCGGATGCGCCGCTCGCCCACGGCGAACAGCGGCGTCCGCTCCCCCGGCGCCAGCCGGCCGACCACCTGCTGCTGGGCGGGGGGCAGGTAGGACACGTGGTGCGCCTTGACGTAGCCGACGGCCCCGTGGATGCCCCGCCGGTCGCCGAGCGGGCCGTCGACCACCAACAGGTCGTGGTCGGCGCCGGACGCGTTCGCGACCGCGCCGGTCACCGTGCCCTCGAGCTCGCCCCGGGCCCGGCCCAGCGCCTGGCCCACGGCGTCGCCCCCGGGCACGTCGGGTACCGGGCGGGCGCGGTAGTCGCCGTGGCGGGTGGCGATCGACCCGGTCTCATCGCCCGGGCACAGCACGCCGCGGCGCACCTCGGCCGCGACCACCGTGGCCCGGCCGTCGCAGCGCACCACCCCGGCCGCCCAGCTCGCACAGACGCCCTGGCGGGAGAGGCCGTCGCCGTCGTCGACCCACACCCGGGCGTCGACCCGCTCGACGCCGTCGACGAACAGCACGCACGCCGCGGGCGGCCCGGCGGGGGCGACGGGCGCCCAGGCACCCCCGTCCCGCTCGACGGCGACGTCCACCGCGGCGTCGGACTCCCCCAGCGCGTCCCCGGTGACCGGCGCCCCGAACTCCGGCGCCCACGTCTCGACCGCGAACCTCACGGCCGCCGCCCCCGCACCGGCGCACCCCGAACGGCGAGCGTCATGCCTCGACCCGCTCGACCGTGGACGAGCCGCCGACCTTGGTGACCTCGAAGCGTACGGGGAGGCGGTCGGCCAGCTCGCGCACGTGGGTGACCACGCCCACCATGCGGCCCTGGGCCCCCAGCTCGTCGAGCGCGGCGGCCACCACGTCGAGCGTGGCGGGGTCGAGGGTGCCGAAGCCCTCGTCGAGGAACAGCGCCTCCAGCCGGGCTGCGCCCGCCACCGCCAGGCCGGCGACCTGGTCGGCCAGGGCCAGAGCCAGCGCCAGCGAGGCAAGGAACGTCTCGCCGCCCGACAGCGTCCGGGCCGACCGCACCTGCGACGCGTTGGTGTGATCGACCACCCCGAACCCGCCCGAGCGGCCGTCGACCGTCAGGGCGTAGGCGCCGCCGCTCAGCTCGTCGAGGAGCCCCGACGCGCCGGCCACGAGCTGGTGCAGCGCCTCGTCGAGCAGCCACTTCTCGAACCGGTTGGCCGCCAGCAGCCCGGCCAGCGACTCGGCGACCTGCTGGCGCTCGGTGGCGCCCGCCCGGTCGGCCCGCAGGGCCTCGGCCGCCGCCAGCCCCTCGTCGAGGCGGGCCACCTCGGCCGCCGCCGTGGCCCGGGCCGCGGCCACGGCCTCGCCCGGCCACGTCGCCGCCCGGCCCGGGTCGACGCCGGCCTCCCGGCAGGCCAGCGCCACCGCGGCGCGGCGGTCGCCGGCTGCCGCGATGGCCCGGTCGGCGGCGTCGCGGTGGGCGCCCAGCTCGTCGCCCAGCGCCGGCGCCCGCTCGGCCGCCCAGGCCAGCAGCGCAGCCCAGTCGGCGGCCAGGTCGCGGCGCCCGGCGGGCGGCGGGCCGAGGGCGGCGACGGCGTCGCGGGCGGCGTCGAAGCCGCGCCGGGCCTCCTCCACCTGCCCGGCCAGCGCGGCCAGGTGCTCGGTGGCGGCCGCGATCGCCTTGCGCGCGTCGCGTTCCGCCTGGCGGGCCTTGTCGAGCGCGGTGCCCGCCTCGTCCACCAGGGCCAGGTCGTGCTCCACCCGGTCGAGGCCGGGCGCCCCGGCCAGCCGCTCGTCCACCGCGGCCACCTCGGCGCGGACGCGCACCAGCTTCTCGTCGACCCGGGCCTGGCGGGTGCGGGCATCGGTCAGGGCCCGGCCGGCGGCCGCCAGCGCGGCCTCGGCCGCGGCCACGGCCGCCTCGGCCCGGGCCAGGTCGGCCGGCGGCTCGTGGGCGGGGAGCTCGGCGACGTCCTGCCCGCACACCGGGCACGGCGCGCCCACCGCCAGCTCCGGCACCAGGGCCTGGGCCCGGAGCGCCACCCGGATGCGCTCCCGCTCCGCCACCCGGGCGGCCTGGTCGGCGGTGGCGGCGTCGGCGGCGGCCGCGGCGTCGGCGACCGCGGCGGCCGCCTCGGCCTCCGCCGCCTCGCCGCGGGCCAGGCTGCCGGTCAGGTCGGCCCGGCGGCGGTGGTCGCCGCGGGTCGCCTCCAGGCCCCGCCGGTCGGGCAGCGCGGCCAGCCGCTCCTCGGCGTCGGCCACCGCCGCGACCGCCTCCTCGTCCAGCTCGGCGCACCGCGCCCGCAGGGCCTCGGCCTCCGCCACGCGGGCGGCCAGCTCGTCGATCCCCGCCGGCGCGGCCAGGGCGTCGAGCAGCCTCAGCCGGTTCGCCACCTCGTCGGCGCGGGCCCGGGCGGCCTCGGCCGCCGCCACCAGCTCGTCGACCACCGGGCGCTCGGCCGCCAGCCGCTCCGCCAGCGTCGCCAGCTCCGCGACCCGGCGCACCGCCTCGGCGCGAGCCTCGGGCGTGGCCGCC
>DASSGC010000825.1:0-10259 GCA_035693765.1 Acidimicrobiales bacterium | reverse complement strand
CTCGGCGGCTGGAGCGACATGCTGGCCGCGGGCCTTCCGGCCGACGCCCGGGGCGAGCTGCTGGTCACCCCCCTGGCGATCGCCTGGCTGGCGGCCGGCGCCGCCGCGCTGCTCGCCCTCCACACGCACGGGCCGGTCATCCCGGTCGGCCCCCCGGCTGCGGCGCTGGTCGTCGCGCTCGCCCTCACCGGCGGCGCCCGCGCCCGCCCGCTCACGGCCGGCGCCTTCCTCGTGCTGGCGCTGGCGCTCATGCTCGTGCGGGCCAACCGGGTGGTGGCCTCGGCCCTCGCCCAGGTGCACGCGGCCGCCGCCGGCGGCGCGGCGCCGCCAAGATCGCCGAACGCGACCCGGCTCCACACCCCGGCCGGTCGGGTCGCGTTCGGTGTACCTCTCGTCGTGGGGATCGCGGTCGCGAGTCCGCTGGCCGCGGCCGCCCTCCCGCCTGGGCGCGGCGACCGGTTCGACCCCCGTGATCTCCGCGGCGAGCGCTTCGAGGTCGACGACGCCCTCAGCCCGCTCGTCCGCCTCAAGGCCCAGCTCAAGGCCGACCCGCCCCGCGAGCTGTTCCGCATCGAGGTCGACGCGGGTGACGGTCCCCGCCCCGACCGGGTGCGGACCGCCGCGCTCGACGCCTACGACGGCACGCTGTGGACCGCGACCGGCGACTACCGGCGGGCGGGCCACGAGCTGCCGCCCGATCCGCTGGCGGGCGCCGGCACGGTCGTCCGGCAGCGGGTCACGATCACGGGGCTCGACGGACCGTTCCTCCCCGCGATCGGGCGCCCGGTCGAGCTCGCCGCCGACCTCGACAGCGCGGCCGTCGGCTTCGACGCCGCGGCGGGCACGCTCGTGTCGGCCCGCACCGACCTGGCGGGGGTCACCTACGAGGTCGTCAGCACCGTGGCGCTCCCCACCGACGAGGAGCTGGTGGCTGCGACCGCCAGCGACGACCAGGCGCTGGACGCGCTCCGGGCCACGCCACCCGCGCTGCCGGTGGAGCTGGGCGAGCTGGCCCGCACCTGGACCGCGGGGACATCCGGCCGCTCGGCCGAGCTGGTGGCGCTGCGCGACAAGCTCCGCGAGATCCGTTACGACGACTCGGCCGACGCCGAGCCCGGCCACACCTACGGCGCGCTGCTGCGGGTGCTCGCGGGCGAGAGCGCCGAGCGTGAGGGCTACGCGGAGCAGTTCGCGGCCGCCTACGCCGTGCTCGCCCGCACCCGGGGCTTCGCGGCGCGGGTGGCGACCGGGTACCGGCTCCCCGAGCCCGGCCCCGACGGCGTGACGACGGTGACCGACGCCGACGCCCACGCGTGGCCCGAGGTGCACCTCGACGGGCTCGGCTGGGTGGCGATCGAGCCGACCGGTGAGCGTCTCGATGCCGCGCCGGAGCCGGAGGATGTCGAGGCGCCGCCCGGCCAGCCGGGCGAGCAGGCCAACGACGCCTCCCAGCCGAGCCCGCCGGTCCCGCCCTCGGTGGTCGAGGCCGTGCTCGACGGCGATCAGGGCAACGGTGCGGGCCTGGGGGCACCTGCGGTGGTGGGCGGGGTCGCCGCCTTCGGTGCCGTGGCCGTGCTGGCGTCCGTTCCCGCGGCGGCCAAGCGCTGGCGGCGGCGCCGACGTCGCCGGGCCGGGTCGACGGCCGCGCAGGTGGTCGGGGCCTGGCGCGAGACGCTCGACCGGCTGGTCGAGCTGGGCGCCCCGGTGGCGCCGTCCCTCACCCCTGCCGAGATCGCCCATGCGACCGGCCGGCGCTTTCCCCAGGGCGCCGGACCGGTCGGGCAGCTCGTCCCGCTCGTCGCCGCGGCGGTCTACGCCCCGGTCGAGCCCGACGGGCAGGCGGCCGAACGCGCCTGGCGGTTGGCGCGCGAGGCCGGCAGCCAGTTGCGCCGGTCGGTCGGACCGGCGCAACGGCTGCGAGCCGCGTTCGACCCCCGTCCCCTGGTGCCGCCGGGCCGGCGTGCCCGCCGGGCGGCCGCCGGACGGGTCGCGTAGATGCCGCGGGTCGGGATGCCGGGCCGGGCCCGGCGCAGGGCGACGGTGCGCGCCGGTGCGGCGCTGCTCGCCTGTTCGGTGATCGGCGCGGCGATGGCCCAGGCCGAGTCGGAGCCACCGGCCCGGTTCGACCTCGCGGGCGGCGGGGCGTGGGTGGCGTCGTCGACGGTCGGCCAGCTCACCCTGATCGACGGCGGCACCGCCGAGGTCGCGGCGCGGGTGGCGGTGGGCCCGCCCGGCCGCGACCTGCGGTCGGTGCAGTCGGGCACCGTCGGCTACGCCCTCGACCGGGCGCTCGGCACGGTGCGGCGGGTCGACCCGGCCACGTTCGTCGCGGCCCCGCCGGTGGCGGTCATCGAGGGCGCCCCGGGCGAGCTGGCGGTCCATCCCCGGGGCGACACGATGTACGTGGTCGACGGCGAGCGCGGCCGGGTGGCGGTGACCGACAGCGTCTCGGTCTCGGTCCTCCGGGGTGAGGTGCAGTCGCTGGCCGAGCCGGTGGCGTCGAGCGTCGTCGACGGCGACGGCCGGCTGTGGGCCCTGGGTGCGTCGACCGGGGATCTCACCTGGTTCGACGGCACCGAGCGCAGCGAGCGCCGCCAGGCCGTCGCCGACCCGGCGGCGGCCGAGCTGGTGGTGGTCGACGGCGTCGCCGCGGTGGTCGAGCGGGCGGGCCGCTCGGTGCGGGCCCTCGACGGCGACGGCAGCTTCGGCGACGACGCCTGCCTCGAGATCGACCCGGCCGACCCGTCGGTGAAGGTCGGCGGGTCGGACGGAGATCACCGGATCTACGTCGTGTCCGGCGAGGACGGCGTGCTGCGGGTGAGCGACCTCGGCTCGGGGGCGTGCGGCGAGGTGGCGATCGACGTCGCCGCGCCCGACTCCGACCTGGGGACGCCGCAGGAGGCGCAGGACCGCGTGTTCGTCCCCGACTACACGCGCGGCCGGGTCGCCATCGTCGATCTCGACACCCGCGAGGTCACCTACACCGGCGAGCTGGTCACGGCCGGTACCCGCTTCGAGCTGTTCGACGAGGACGGCATCGTCTTCTACAACGACCCCGGCAGCGAGCGGGCCGGCGTGGTGCGCATCGACGGGACCTACGCGGCGGTCGAGAAGTACGACCCCGACCAGCCCGGCAACGGCGTCGAGCCCGAGGACGGGCGCGACCACCCGCCCGCGCCCGATGCCGGGGAGGACGGGTCGGGCGAGGGCCGCGACGAGGCGGCGGCCGAGGACGAGCCCGGCGCGGACCAGACCCCGAACGAACCGGGCGGGAGCGACGACCCCGCCGACGATCCCGCGGTGGCGGACGGCAGCGGCGCCGGAGACGACGGCGTCCCGCCCGACGCGGGGGGACCCGCCGACCCCGGCGCCGACCCTGCAGCCGGGCTGGCGCCGGCCGGCGGGCCCCCGGGCGTCCCGGGCACACCACCTCCGGGCGGCCCCGGTGGGCCGGCGCCCGAGGACACGGGGAGCCGGCTGGCCATCTTCGGGCCGGCGGCGACCGAGATCGGTGACCCGATCACGCTGCAGGTGCGTCCCGTCGATCCGGACGACACGGTGAGCGGCGTCCGCTGGACCTTCGGCGACGGCGACACGGGCACCGGCACCGAGGTCGACCACGCCTGGGACCGGGCGGGGAGGTTCCAGGTCACCGTCGAGGGCACGCTCGGGTCGGGCGGCCCGGTGGCCACGGCCCTCGTCACCATCGACGTCGTGGAGCCGCTGCCCGACCCGCCCGAGGCCTTCTTCACCGCCAGCGCCACCCGGGTGCGGGTGGGCGACAGCGTCACCTTCAGCAACCAGTCGCGCAACAACCCGACCGAGTGGTCGTGGACGTTCGCGGGCGCCGACGGCCCCGGCACGTCGTCGCTGCCGACGCCGCCTCCCCAGCGTTGGACGTCGCCGGGGACCTACACCGTGGAGCTCACCGTCCGGCGGGGCGACGACGAGGACTCCTTCTCGCTCGCCATCACGGTCGATCCGGCGCTGCCCGCCTTCCCGGCGTTGAGCGCCATCACCTCGACGCCGGGCGGCCCGTACGACACGTTGACCACGTACCAGTTCCGGGCCGACGCCTCCGGGCCGGTCACCTCGTGCGAGTGGATCCTCAGCCGGGACTCGCTCGACCCCACGACCGTCGGGTGCCAGGTGACGCCGACCGGGCAGGGGACCCGGCTGACCGCCAGCGTCCGGTTCCCGTCCGACAGCGTCAACCTGGTGGAGGTGTCGGTCACCGGTCCCGGCGGCAGCGACCGCGAGCCGCTCCCGGTGGTCGTCTCCACTCCGGTCCGCCCCGTGCCGGCCATCACGGTCGCCGGCGCCACCTTCTCGGGCGGCGTGTACCAGGCGAGGACGGACGCGTCCGTGACGTTCACCGCCGGCGTGACCGGCGACTACCGCGTGCTCGAGTGGCACGACGACGTGTCGGGGACGACCGTCGAGGGCCCGGCCTGGTCGCCGGCGCTGTCCGCCGGGCGCCACACGATCACGCTGACCGCGGTGTCCGACCTCTACGGGCGGGTGCCCACGTCGGTGACGGTCGATGTGCGCCAACCCGACACGCCGCCCGAGGTCCGGGCGCTGGCCGGCCCTGCGCTGGTGTTCGGCCTCGGGGCCGAGGCGCGCGACCCGGAGACCGGCATCGTCTGGGTGGAGGTCTACGCCCACGTGATCGGCACGTGCATCGTCGATGGGGTCGAGACGCCCTACGACAGGAACTTCAGCTCGACGCCGGTCGGGGTCGCCACCGCGCCGTTCGACGGGATCTCGCCGGACGGCACCATCGCCGAGACGACGGGACCGGACGGCACGGTGAGCGTGATCGTCACCTACCCGTTCTGCCCGCAGGGCGCCGAGTGGGGCCCGGTGTCGTTCGTCGAGGTTTGGGCGGTCGCCGAGAACGGCGACGGCGTCCGGGCCACGAGCTCCCGCGTCGGCTTCTGACGCTTCTGGATCTCACGCCGCGGCGCGGCGCGCCCGGTCAGCCGAGCAGCTCGACGTCGACGTCGAGGGCGCGGTAGGTCTCGACCGCCCCGGCGTCGCGGGTGAGCAGCGGGCGGCGGTGCAGGGCTGCGGCGGCGCCGACGAGGGCGTCGTAGACGCTGCCGCCGGCGATGCCGAGCGCGCCGAGGCGGCCGGCGAGCGCGGCCGCGGCCTGCTCGTCGAGGAACCGGGAGGCCGGGAAGTTCCCGGCGATGATCCGCTCCACGGCGGCGGCGCCGCGACGTGCCGGTGGAGGGAGGCGGGTGAGCACCGAGAACGTCTCGAAGGCGGCGTGCCCGGACAGGCCCAGCCGCCGGCGTCCCACCGCGGTGATCACCTGGCGGTGATGGGGATGGTCGGCGACCACCAGCGGGACGGCGACGCTCGTGTCGACGAGCACGTCGGGTGGGGCGGCGCCCGGTGCTGCCACGGCTCAGCGCTGGTCGGCGTGGCGTAGGGCCTGGACCAGCTCGTCGTCGACGGACGCCCCCGAGGCGGGGATGACCAGGCGGCCGTCCTCCTCGACGAGGGCGTCGTCATGGACGGGCTCCAGGCGCAACCCGGCGCCGTCGGCGGTGAGCTCGACCTCGCCGGGTCGGAGGCCGAGCCGGTCGCGCAGCGCCTTGGGGATCACCACGCGTCCTGCCCTGTCGATGGTCGACCGCATGCCTCGATGCTACCAACCTGATGGTTCGCCTCATGGTTCGCCTCATGGGTCGACGTGTGGTGCGCGGTGCGATCGGCCCGACCGCCGGTATCTTGCGCGCATGGTCGTCCCGCTCCCCGGCCCGGACGAGGTCCTGCTCGAACGTCCCTCGGCCGACGAGGCCCGCAGCTTCGTGGTCGGCACCGCGTCGGCCGCCGCCCCGCCGGGCGGGCTCACCGACCTCCAGCGGGTGCTGATCGAGGCCATCTGCGTGGCCATGACCGATCACCCGGTGGTGCTCGGCGACTACGAGCCGGTGTCGCCCGAGGAGCACGCCCGCACGCTGGCCCGGCGCAACCTCGCCTTCCGCACCCGGGGGGTGCAGATGATGCTGCTGTGCGCGCTGGTGCTGCGGCCGCTGCCCCGCGAGGTGACCGACCGGATCGAGGCGTTCGCCCGGGCTCTGGGGGTCGACGAGGGCATGGTGGCGGTGGCCCGCCGCTTCGCCGAGGGCTCGCTGGGCCTGGCCGCGGTCGACTTCGAGCGCAACGGGTACACCGCCGACTGGGGGAGCGAGGAGCGGGCCGAGCTGCACACCTCGCAGGCGCTCGCCAAGGCGTGGGACCTGGCGGTCGCCGACGCGGCGCTGGCCGAGCGGTGGGCGGCGCTGGGCGACCTGCCGGCCGGCACGCTGGGGCGCGGGGTGTGGGAGCTCTACCAGGCCCGCGGCTTCGTCTTCCCCGGGCGGCCCGGGTCGGCGCCGCCCCTGCTCGCCCAGCACGACTGGGTGCACGTGCTGGCCGAGTACGGCACGTCGGTCGAGTCCGAGCTCGAGGTGTTCGCCCTCATCGCCCGGGCCAACGACGACATGCGGGCGTTCTCGCTGCTGGCCATGGTGGTGTCGCTGTTCGAGACCGGCTACCTGCGTACGGGCGCCGGGCTGTTCCAGTACGACGTCGGCCACGTGTCGGGCGACGGCTCGGCGGGCACCGTCATGGCGGTGCGGCTCGCCGACGCCATGCGCCGGGGCGCCTGGTGCCGCGACACGGCGACGGGCGGCGACAGCGTCGACTTCCTGCGCGTCGACTGGTTCTCCCTGGCGGACCTGCCGCTGGAGCAGGCGCGGGCCCGGTTCGCGCTGCGCCCCCGGTCGGGCGGTGCGGTGGCGGCCGGGTCGGTCACGCCCTGGGAGGTGGGCGGCATCAGCCCGTTCCAGCTGCGGACGGGGCGGGAGGCCGCGGCCCGCGAGGGCCGGCGCTACGACGCCTACGGCGCCGCGGTCCGCACCTGACCGGCCTGCCCGCCGGCGGTGCGGCGGGTCACCGGGCGGGTCACTCGCCCCATTCGCACGCCCGGCCGTCGCCGTCGGCGTCGAGGTGGGGTCCGTAGCCGGGGTCGCCGCGATCGAGCGGCAGCGCGCCCGCCCGCCAGGCCTCCCGGCAGTTGGCGTAGTACGGGGCCGGCTCGGTGGTGGGCGGGGGCGGCTCGGTCGGCGGCGGCGCCACGGTGGTCGGAACGGTGGGCCGCGTGCTCGGCGGCGCGGCGGTGGTCGGCGGGGTGGTCGTGGTCGTCGTCGGGGGCGGGGGCACGGCCTTCGGCAGCGTCGTGGTCGTGGTGGTGGGCGCGGTCGAGGACGTCGTGGGCGCTGTCGTGGTGGAGCCCACCGCGGCGGCCCGCTGGGGCCCCTCGCGGCGCACGGCGAGCGACACGCCCAGGATCAGGAGGAGCACCAGGGTGGCGGCGGCGACGTCGGCCGTGGCGCGGGCCCACAGCGGTGCCGAGCGGTAGCGCCAGGCCAGCTCGCCGGCGGCGGCCCGCACCGCGTCGCCGGGGGACCGCCCCCGCGGCGCGCGCCGGCGACGCGAGGCCCCGGTGTGCCGTTCGTCGTCGCGCGGCCCGTAGTCCTGCCACGGCCCGTTCGGCTCGCTCATGTTCCCTGCTCCCGCCCCCACGCTTCCCAGCCGCCGCCCAATCTACCTGTGCGCGGTCGCCCGCCACCCGGAGACGCCGACCGAGGTCAGAGGCGCCTGCCGTGCGCACGGCGAGCCGGTCGTTGCAGACCGACGAATGACATCGGTAGTATTTGGGTGCTTTGGGCCCTCTGCGAGATCGTGCTGCGCGCTACGGTGCTGTGCGATACGGCCCTGTGCGACACGGGGATTGCACGCACGAACAGCGAAGGTCGGTGGGGCCGATCTGGAGGCCACGGTGAGCATGGATGCGAAGAAGGCTTTTATGGGCGTGGCGGCGGCCTTCCTCGTGCTGTCCATCTGGAACGACCCGAGTGGTACGGCGACGGCGTTCGCCGACTTCCTCGGAAACGTCGGCGGCTTCCTCGAGGACGCGCTCGACAAGGTCACCGAGTTCTTCCGGGGTCTCACCGCGTGAGTCCGACCCGCCGCCGCAAGGACGACTTCTACGGCGGCGGCGACCTGGAGGCGGTCTACCCCCAGCCGGCGCCCGATCCCTACGCGGCGTCGCGGGCCCCCGCGGTGGTCGAGCGCGGTGTCGTGACCGAGCGCCCGCCCGGGCTCATGGTGCGGACGGGCCGGCGGCTCGACGACTGGCGCCGTCGGGTGATCCCGCTGCCCGACGAGATCATCGACCAATACCTTGGTCACGGCGAGCGCGTGATTCACAGTGACCACCCGTCACTACAGGCGTTCGTGGTCGAGAACACATTGCTGTTCGCCGGCCTGCTCGTCGTGGCCCTGGCCGTGATCGGCATCGCCCTGAACGGTTCGTTGCTCACCGCGGCCCTCACGATGCTGATACTCACCGTGGTGCTGCTCGTGCTCGTCCTGAAGCGCCTGAGCGAGCGGTACACGACCTACGTCGTCACCAACGTCCGCATCATGCGGATCAAGGGCATCATCTCGCGGCGGGCCCATTCCATCCCCTGGGTCCGCGTCACCGACCTCACGTACGAGCAGACGCTGGCGGGCCGCCTGTTCGGCTTCGCGACCCTCCACATCGAGTCCGCCAACGAGGATTCGGGCCTGCGCGATCTGCAGGGCGTCAGCGATCCGATGCGGTTCAACCAGTACGTGGTCGACATGGTCGTGGCCAAGCAGGGCCCCACGGCGCCCATGTGGGAGCAGTTGGGCGAGCCGGCGCCGATCGTCACGTCGACCCGCGTCGGCTTCCGCGACCGGCTCCGCGCCGTGCGCCGGCGCCGTACCCGGGTCGACATCGACCACGGGGGCACCACCGTGGCCACCGTGTCCCGCCCCCGCGAGCCGAGCGAGCCCGTGCTGCTCGACCCGTCGGTGCACG
Source organism: Acidimicrobiales bacterium (assembly GCA_035693765.1). Taxonomy (GTDB): domain Bacteria; phylum Actinomycetota; class Acidimicrobiia; order Acidimicrobiales; family VFJN01; genus ZC4RG19. The sequence continues at coordinate 1,354 of DASSGC010000825.1, read as the reverse complement.
AGGTGCACGAGGAAGGCGCGGACGTCGCCGGGACCGTCGCCGAGACGCTCCACGAGCGGGACTTCCGCGACCTCGACCCGCGCGATCTCGCCCCCCACGAGCCCGAGGGCGGCGAGCCGGGCGACGATCTCGACTGGCGCAACCCCGAGCGCTGAGCGGCGAGACGGTCGGGGCCTCCGGCGACGGCCGGCGGCGCGGTGCGCCCGCCGTCAGGCCAGGGCCCGGGCGTTGAGGTTCGTGAGCCGCTCGCACGCGTCGAGATACTCGGCCACCAGCCGCTGGACGACCTCCGCCGACCGCTCGACGCGGTTCATCTGCCCGACGACCTGGCCGACAGGGTTGAAGTTCACGTCCCGTGCGGCCTCCGGGTAGCGGTGGCCCCGCTGCACCGCGTCGAGGGCCACCATCATCTGCAGCGGCATGGGCAGGGGGCCCGGCGACCCCTCGCCCTCCCAGGCCTCGGTCCAGTCGTTGCGCAGCATGCGGCACGGCTTGCCGGTGAACGACCGCGAGCGCACGGTGTCGTGGCTGGTGGCGTCGATGTAGGTCTGCATCTGGGCCGGGGGCACGTCGGCCTCCTCGACCGTGAGCCACAGCGAGCCGGTCCAGGCCCCCTGGGCGCCCATGCCCAGCGCGGCGGCCACCTGGCGCCCGTTGCCGATGCCGCCGGCGGCGAGCACGGGCAGGGGGGCGACGGCGTCGATGACCTGGGGCCACAGCACGAGCGAGGAGATCTCGCCGCAGTGGCCACCGCCCTCCGTGCCCTGGCAGACCACGAAGTCGAGCCCGGCCTCCTTGTGCCGCAGCGCGTGCTTGACCGAGCCGCACAGGGCGCCGACGAGCCGTCCGGACTCCTGGATGCGGGTGACGACGTCGGCCGGGGGTGTGCCGAGCGCGTTGGCGACGAGCTTGGCCCCGGCATGGCGCAGGATGGCGTCGATCTGGGGCTCGGCGGTGACGGCCGTCCAGCCCAGCAGCTCGTGGTGCTTCTCGTCCTCGGGCAGCTCGGGCACGCCGTGGTCGGCGAGGATCTTGCGGCCGAAGTCCCGGTGACCCTCGGGGATGTGCCGGGCCATCTCGGCCTCCAGCTCCTCCGGGGTCATGTCGTCGAGGTCCATGCCCTCGTACTTCGACGGGATGACGATGTCGACGCCGTAGGGCATGTCGCCCAGGTTGTCGTCGAGCCAGGCGAGCTCGATCTCCAGGTCCTCCGGCGAGAAGCCGACGGCGCCGAGCACGCCCAGCCCGCCGGCCTTCGACACCGCGGCCACCACGTCGCGGCAGTGGCTGAAGGCGAAGATCGGGACGTCGATGCCGAAGCGGTCACACAGCTCGGTGCGCATGGGGGCTCCTG
>DASSGC010000824.1:0-7350 GCA_035693765.1 Acidimicrobiales bacterium | reverse complement strand
CAAGGGCAACTACTTCCCGACGATCGACTTCGCCCACCCGACCTTCTCGCTCGGCATCGCCGTGGTGAGCACGCTCATCGGGCTGACCGGCATCGCCCTCGCCTACCTGTGGTACTGGCGGGGCGCCGGTCCCCACGGCATCACCCAGCGCAACCGGGTCGCCTGGGGCGGCTACACGGTGCTGGTCAACAAGTACTACTTCGACCGCCTCTACACCGACATGATCGTGGGCTCGGTCAAGGGCCCGGTGGCCCGGACCACCTACTGGTTCGACCAGAACGTCATCGACGGCGTCGTGAACGGCGCCGGCCGCCTCGCCACGCTGGTGGGCCGCTTCACCTACGAGCGGATCGACCAGCAGGTGGTGGACGGGGCGGTCAACGGCTCGGCCGGCCTGGCCGAGGAGGGCGGCCAGATCTTCCGCCGGCTCACCTCGGGCAAGGTCCAGCAGTACGGCGCGCTCCTGTTCGGGGCGGCTGCCGTGCTCGCCGGCGCCTTCATCATCTTCGTCTGACGGGCAACGCCAAAGGTCATCGATGGACAACAACCAATTCCTTTCCGACTGGGGCCTGACGCTCATGGTGTTCCTGCCGCTGGCGGGCGCGCTCGTGATGCTGCTCATCCCCAGGACCGAGGAGAACGTCCACCGCTGGGTGGCGCTCATCACGACGCTGGCGGCGGCCGGCATCGGCGCCGCGGTGCTGGCCGACTTCGACTACGACCAGTCCGAGAAGCTCCAGTTCCTGGTGGACAAGTCGTGGATCGACGTCATCCACTCCCGCTACGTGGTGGGCGTCGACGGGCTGTCGGTGCCGCTCCTGGCGCTGACGCTGCTGATCGTGCCGCTCTGCGTCATCTACTCGTGGAACCACTTCCCCGAGCCGCGCAACCCCAAGGCGTTCCTCATCCTGCTGCTGGTGCTCGACACCGGCATGCTGGGTACCTTCGTGGCCCAGGACCTCATCCTGTTCTTCGTGTTCTTCGAGATCGTGCTGCTGCCGATGTACTTCCTCATCGGCGTGTGGGGCGGTGAGCAGCGGCAGTACGCCGCCATCAAGTTCTTCCTGTTCACGCTGTTCGGCTCGGCGCTCATGATCGTGAGCTTCCTGGCCCTGTTCTTCGTGGCCGGCGGCGACACCTTCGTCATCTCCGACCTGGCCCGGCAGGTGGCCGACGCGGACGTGCCCCGCTGGACCGGGCTGCTGATCTTCGGCGGCATGTTCATGGGCTTCGGCATCAAGGTGCCGATGTTCCCGTTCCACACCTGGCTGCCCGACGCCCACACCCAGGCGCCGACGGTCGGCTCGGTGATCCTGGCCGCCGTGCTGCTGAAGCTGGGCACCTACGGCTTCATCCGGGTGGCCATCCCGATCCTGCCCGACGCCGCGGTCGAGTGGGCGCCCCTCATCGGGGCCCTGGCCGTCGTCGGAATCATCTACGGCGCCCTGGCCTGCCTGGCCCAGACCGACATGAAGCGGCTCATCGCCTTCTCCTCGGTCGCCCACATGGGCTTCACCATGCTCGGCATCGCCACGCTCACCGACTTCGGCTTCAACGCCGCCGTCATGGGCATGGTCGCCCACGGCCTCATCACCGGCATGCTGTTCTTCGTCGCCGGCTCCGTGAAGGAGCGCTACCACACGCTGGAGATCAAGCGGCTGGGCGGCATCCTCCTCAAGGCGCCGCGCATGGGCTGGATCCTGGGCTTCACCGCGATGGCGTCGCTCGGCCTGCCCGGCCTGGCGGGCTTCTGGGGTGAGTTCCCGGCGATCCTGTCGGCCTACGAGCCCGGTGCCGGCCTGAGCGAGGTCACGTTCCGGGTGTACATGGTGGTCGCCGCCGTCGGCACCGTGTTCGCCGCCGGCTACCTGCTGTGGCTCTACCAGCGGACGGCGTTCGGCACCCCGAGCGAGGAGTTCGCCGACGAGGACATCCCCGACGTGACCCTGCCCGAATGGATCGCCTGGGCGCCGATGCTGGCGCTGATCCTGGTCATCGGCATCTACCCGAACATCGTGTTCCGGGTGACCGACGGCCAACTGAGCGCGGTGGCCGACTGGGTCGCCGCGATGGGCTGACCGCCGGTGCTCGCCTCACTCCTCGCCCAGACCGCCGAGTTCGTCCGGCCCGAGATCGACTGGCACGCGCTCGCCCCCGAGCTGGTGGTGGCGGGCGTGCTGTGCGTCGTCCTGGTGGCCGACCTGTTCCTGCCGGACGATCGCAAGGGCGTGCTGCCGTCGCTCGCCGGCCTCGGCCTGCTCGGCGCGCTGGTCCCGGTGCTGACCCTGGCCGTCGACGGCGCCGACCGGTCGATGTTCGGCGGGGCCTACGCGGTCGACAACTTCGCCCTCGTGCTCAAGGCGCTGTTCCTGGTGGCGGGCTACGTCACCGTGCTGCACTCGACCAACTACATCGCGGAGGGCGACTACGCCGAGGGGGAGTACTACTTCCTGCTGCTGTCGTCGATCCTCGGCATGACGGTCATGGCCTCGGCCCGCGACCTCATCACGATCTTCGTGGCGCTGGAGATGCTGTCGATCCCGGCCTACCTGCTGGCCGGGTGGCGCAAGCGCGACCGCAAGGGCAACGAGGCGGGCGTCAAGTACTACCTGATGGGCGTGTTCGCCACGGGCGTGCTGCTCTACGGCATGTCGCTGCTCTACGGCGTGGCGGGCACCACCAGCCTGGCCGGCATCGGCGAGGCGCTCGCCACGGGCGAGTCGGTGCCGGTCATCACGCTGGCGGTCGTGTTCTGCGTGGTCGGCTTCGGCTTCAAGGTGTCGGCGGTGCCGTTCCACACCTGGGCACCGGACACCTACGAGGGCGCGCCCACGCCGATCACCGCGTTCCTGTCGGTGTCGTCGAAGGCCGCCGGCTTCGTGGCCCTGCTGCAGCTGATCGTGATCGGGTTCGCCGCGCAGACCGAGGTCGTCCGCCCGCTGCTGTGGGTACTGGCGGTCGCGTCGATGACGATCGGCAACGTGGTCGCACTGCGCCAGACCAACCTGGTGCGGATGCTGGCCTACTCCGGCATCTCGCAGGCCGGCTTCATGCTCGCCCCGCTGGCGGTGGTGGGCCAGATCGGCAGCAACACGCTGACGTCGGTGGTCACCTACCTGCTCATCTACGCGGCCATGAACCTGGGGGCGTTCACGGTGGTCATGGCCGTGGCCCGCAAGACCGGCAGCGCCGAGATCAGCAGCTTCGGGGGGCTGTTCGAGTACGCGCCGTCGCTGGCCGTGCTGATGAGCGTCTTCCTGTTCTCGCTGGCCGGCGTCCCGCCGCTGGCGGGCTGGTTGGCCAAGTTCGTGGCCTTCCGGGCCGTGATCGACGCCGACACGCCGTGGGCCTACGCCCTCGCCGTGGTGATGGCGGTGAACTCCGTGATCTCGCTGGCGTACTACGCCAACGTGGCCAAGGAGATGTGGATGAACCCGGTGCCCGACGGCGACCGGGCCCGTGTGCGGGTGCCCGTGTCGCTCGCCGCGGCGCTGACCATCACCGGCGTGCTGACGCTGGCCTTCGGGGTCACGGAGTGGGCGACCGAGCTGGGCGACAAGGCCACGTTCGTAGCCGACGTGCTGCCCTGACCTCCGGCCACCCGATCCCGCCGGCGCGCTCGCGCCCGGTGGCAAGCTGAGCGGCGTCATGTCCCCCGACGCCGCCGACCGAACGCCCCTCGCCGCGGGCGCCGCGCCCCGGGCCGCCGGGGCGGTGGCCGAGGCGGTCGCCGCCGCCATCCACCGCCACGGCCCGCTGCCGCTCGACCGGGTCCTGGACATGGCGCTGTACGACCCCACGGCCGGGTTCTACGAGCGCGGCGGCCGGGCGGGCGGCCGGGAGGGCGACTTCCTCACCAGCCCCGAGGTCGGCCCGCTGTTCGGCCGGGTGGTGGGCCGGGCGCTGGACGGCTGGTGGCGGGCGATGGGCTCGCCCGACCCGTACGTGGTGGTCGACGCCGGCGCCGGCCCGGGCACGCTGTGCCGCACCGTCCTGGCGGCGGCGCCGGCCTGCGCCCCGGCGCTGCGCTACGTGCTGGTGGAGCGGTCGGCGACCCAGCGGGCGCACCACGCCGAGCGGCTGCGGCTGGAGGATCCGGCCCTGGCCTTCGCCCCGGTCGACCCCGACACCGAGTCGCCGGTCGCGGGCGCGCCGCCGGGGCCGATCTGCGTCAGCCTCGGCGAGCTGCCCCGGGTGGCGGGCCCCGCCGTGGTGCTGGCCAACGAGCTGCTCGACAACCTCCCGTTCGGGCTGGCCGAGTGGCGGGGCGGCGCCTGGCACGAGGTGCGGGTCGACCTCGGCCCGGCGGGGGGCGGCCTGGTGGAGCGCCTGGTCCCGCTGGCCGACGACCGGGCCACCCTGCTGTCCCGCCTGGCGCGCGGCCCGGACGAGGCGGCGACGCCCGGCCTGGCCGACGGCGCCCGGGTCCCTCTCCAGGACGCCGCCCGCGCCTGGCTGCGCGACGCCCTGGCCGTGGCCACGCCGGCCGGGCGGGTCGTGGCGATCGACTACGCCACCACGACCGCCGACCTCGCCGCCCGGCCCCCGGCCGCCTGGCTGCGCACCTACCGCGGCCACGCCCGCGGTGGTGGCCTGCTCGACGACCTCGGCGCCCAGGACGTCACCTGCGAGGTGGCGACCGACCAGCTCGCGCTGGTCCGCCCGCCCTCGTCGGACACGTCCCAGGCCGCGTGGCTGCGGGCGTGGGGGATCGACGACCTGGTGGAGGAGGGTCGCCGCGTGTGGACCGAGCGCGCCGCGGTGGCCGACCTGGCTGCGGTCGCCGCCCGCAGCCGCATCGCCGAGGCCGAGGCCCTCCTCGATCCGACGGGTCTCGGCGCCTTCCGCGTCCTCGAGTGGGCGGGCTGAACCGGGTCGGCAGGATCGCGCCGGGCGCGTGACCGCCGACCCGGTTGGGGTGCGCGCGGGGACCGGGTCAGCCGGCGTCGGCGGCGAGGAGGCGTTCGATGCCGGCCACGATGAAGTCGAGCCCCAGCTCGAACTCCAGGTCGTAGTCGACCGGCTTCATCTCCCCGACGGCGGCGACGTTCGGGAACCGGTCGACGTCGATGGCGGCGCTCACCGGCGTGTAGGTCGAGTCGGCCCGGATGGCATCGCCCACCTGCTCGGCCACCAGCCCCAGGGTGAAGCTGGCGATCACGCCCAGCACCCGGTCGGCCATGGCCAGGTCGAAGCCCATGGACTGCAGCTCGGCGAGCGCCGAGTCGACGAACGCGGCCGTGCCCTCGGTGATGAGGGGCCGCCCGGCCACCAGCCGCACGGCGTTGGGGTGGTCGAGCAGCACGGCCCGGTACGTGGCGGCGTGCCGGCGGATGCGGTCGGACCAGGGGCCGGGGCCGGGCACGATGAGCGGCATCTGCCGGAAGATCTGCTCGACGACGCCCTCGATCAGGTCCTGCTTGTTCTGCACGTAGCCGTACAGCGACATGGCCTCGACGCCCAGCTCGCGGCCGAGGCGGCGCATCGTCAGCGCGTCGAGGCCCTCGCGGTCGACGAGATCGAGGGCGGCTCGCAGCACGCGGTCACGGGTCAGGGGAGTCCTGCGCACCATGCACAGCACCTTGTCACGTGGCGCGTCCGTCAGCCACCGGTACGTGGTGCGCCGGGCCCCACCTGGTAGACGTGCGTCCGGTGACCGATAGGCTCCCCCCCGATCTACCACCGCTGACGGACCACGAGGGGGATGTGCGATGGCCGACGAGCCGGCGATCGAGGACTACTTCGTCGAGAACCGCACCTACCCGCCGCCCGCCGGCTTCAAGGCCGACGCGCTGGTGGCGGGCGCGGAGATCTACGACGAGGCCGAAGCCGACTGGCAGGGGTTCTGGGCGCGCCAGGCCGCCGATCTCGTCTCCTGGTACGACGAGTGGCACACGATCCTCGACTGGGACCTGCCGTTCGCCCGGTGGTTCGTCGGCGGCACGCTCAACGTCTCGTACAACTGCCTCGACCGGCACGTCGCGGCGGGGCTCGGCGACCGGGTGGCCTACCACTGGGAGGGCGAGCCCGGCGACACCCGCACCATCACCTACGCCGACCTGCTGGCCGAGGTGCAGCGGCTCGCCAACGTGCTGCGGGGCCTGGGCGTCGCCCGGGGCGACCGCGTGGCCATCTACATGCCGATGATCCCCGAGCTGCCGGTGGCCATGCTGGCCTGCGCCCGCATCGGTGCCCCGCACTCGGTCGTGTTCGGCGGCTTCTCGGCCGACTCGCTGTCCGACCGCATCAACGACGCCGAGTGCAAGGTGCTGGTCACGTCCGACGGCGGCTTCCGCCGGGGTCAGGCGCACCTGCTCAAGCCCATCGCCGACGTCGCGCTCGCCAGCACCCCCTCGGTGGAGCACGTGGTGGTCGTCGACCGCGTGACCGGCCACGAGGCCGCAGGCGACGTGTCCGTCGACATGACGGCGGGCCGCGACCACTGGTACCACGACCTGATGGCCGCGGCCGAGGCCACCTGCGAGCCCGAGCACATGGACAGCGAGGACCTGCTGTACCTGCTGTACACGTCGGGCACCACGGCCAAGCCCAAGGGCATCATGCACACCACCGGCGGCTACCTCACCCAGGTCGCGTTCACGCACAAGTACGTGTTCGACCTCAAGCCCGAGGACGACATCTTCTGGTGCGCGGCCGACATCGGCTGGGTGACCGGCCACAGCTACATCGTCTACGGGCCGCTGACCAACGGCGCCACCAGCGTGATCTACGAGGGCACGCCCGACACACCGGGCAAGGACCGGCTGTGGGACATCGCCGAGCGCTACGGCGTCACCATCCTCTACACGGCGCCCACGGCCATCCGCACGTTCATGAAGTGGGGGACCCAGGAGCCCGAGCGCCACGACCTGTCCTCGCTGCGGCTGCTCGGCTCGGTGGGCGAGCCCATCAACCCCGAGGCGTGGGTCTGGTACCACACCCACATCGGCGGCGGCCGCTGCCCGATCGTCGACACGTGGTGGCAGACCGAGACCGGGGCCATCATGATCGCCCCTCTGCCGGGGGCCACGACCCTCAAGCCGGGGTCGGCCACCTTCCCCATCCCCGGCGTCGGCGCCGAGGTGGTGGACGACGAGGGCAAGGTCGTGGAGAAGGGCGGCGGCTACCTCACCCTCACCCGCCCCTGGCCGTCGATGCTGCGGGGCATCTGGGGGGACCCCGAGCGCTACCGCGAGACGTACTGGAGCCGGTTCGACGGCCGCTACTTCGCCGGCGACGGGGCCAAGGTCGACGAGGACGGCTACCTCTGGCTGCTGGGCCGGGTCGACGACGTGATGAACGTGAGCGGCCACCGCATCTCCACCACCGAGGTCGAGTCGTCCCTCGTGG
>DASSGC010000823.1:0-5561 GCA_035693765.1 Acidimicrobiales bacterium | reverse complement strand
CGGGAAACGTGGTGATGCGGGAATCGGTCACGGACGACCTCCAGTGGTCACTCGGCTGCCGGTCGCTCGCTGCGGCCCCGGCGCAGCAGCGCGCGGACGTCGGCGACCGGGCCGATGTGGCGGAGCTTTTCGGGGTTGATGATGGAGCGGACGGTCTGCACGGCACCGTCCGCGATGTCGAGCACGAACACGTTCGTGAGCTGCCCGGCGACGTCCAGCACCAGGGCGCCCGGCTGGCCGTTGACCTCGCGCTGCCGCAGGTGGACGCCGTGGCCACGCATGCTGCGACCGACCGCGGCGAGCAGCCGCGCCACCCGCTCGGCGCCCACGATCGGCGCCGACCACTGCGGGGCCTTGCCGCCACCGTCGCCGTAGACGACGGCATCGGCGGCCAGCATGCCGACCAGATCGTCGACGTCGCCGCCGGCCACCGCCGCGAAGAAGCGGGTCGCGAGCTCGTCCCTGGCCTCGCGGGAGGCGTCGAAGCGCGGCCGCTCGGCGTCGAGGTGGCGCCGGGCGCGGGCGGCCAGCTGACGGCAGTTGGCCTCGCGCTTGCCGACGATGCCCGCCACCTCGTCGTAGCCGTAGCCGAAGACGTCGTGGAGCAGGAAGACGGCCCGCTCGACCGGGCTCAGCCGCTCCAGCACCAGCAGGAACGCCATCGACAGGGAGTCGGCCTGCTCGGCGTGCACGACCGGGTCGTCACCGGTCCCGTCGGTCAGCAGGGGCTCGGGGAGCCACTGCCCGACGTAGGCCTCGCGGCGGGCCCGCGCCGAGCGCTGCTCGTCGATGGCGAGCCGGGTGACCACCGCCGACAGGTAGGCGCGCGGCGACTCGACGGTGGCACCGCCCCTCGTCGCCTGCTCGTAGCGGACGAAGGCGTCCTGGACGATGTCCTCGGCGCCGGTCACCGACCCGAGCATCCGGTAGGCGATCGAGAACAGCAGTGGGCGCAGGGACTCGAACGTCTCGGCGGGCTCACCGCCGGCGGCAGGGCTGTCGGTCATCGGTCTCCTCCCGTCCCGGTCTCCGTCACCTACCTCAGACGAGATGGCCGCCGATCCTGTGACAGCCGGCGCCCGCGTCCGCGCCCCGGTGGGCCGCGCCGCCGCGCACCGGGCCCTCACGGCCGGTCGGCGCCGTCATCCACACCTTCGCGCGGCCACCGCCCGCGATCGCGGCCTGCCGACGGGCGTCCGGGTCACGCGGGGGCCGCCCCGGCCGGCACCGCCCGCGGCAGCTCACGTCCGGCGAGGCCGAGGGCGTCGAGCGCGGCCGCCAGCCGGTCGATCTCGCCCGGGTCGCCGGCACACGGGAGCAGGACCACGTCGTCGGCGCCCGCGTCGCCCAGGCGCTCCAGCTCGCGCCCGAGGTGGTCGAGCGTCGTGGGCGTGTCGGCCCGCACCGGGTCGACCCACTGGGCTCCGTAGTAGTGGGCGAGGTACTGGTCGGCGGTGCGGCCCGCATCCTCGCCGAGGCTGAAGTAGCGCTCGACCACGACCCGGGGTCGTCCGGACCGGCCTGCCGCCGCCCAGGCCCGGCGCACGCCGGCGACACCGGCCACCAGCGGCTCGTAGCCGAAGGAGGGAGCGACCCACCCCTGACCGAACCGGGCCGCACGGGCGTACGCCGACGGCGCCAGGCCGCCGAACAGGAGCCCCGGCCGGTCCGGCCCGAGCGCGGGCATCGGCCCGCCGGCCCCCGACAGCTCGCCGGCCCAGGCCCGGCGCATGGTCAGCACCATCGTGTCCATCACCGTGCGCAGCTCGGCGCGTGCGAGGCCGGCGGCGTCCGTGTCCGCCGGCCAGCCACCGAGCCCCAACCCGGCGGTCACGCGCCCGCCGGACAGCCGGTCGAGCGACGCGATCTGCTTGGCGAGGACCACCGGGCTCAGCCGGTACGGCACGTTGAGCACCGTGGTCAGCAGCTCGACCCCCGTGGTGCGGGATGCCGCCGCGGCCAGCGCCACCAGCGGGTCGAGGTTGTCGTAGAGCAGCCGGTCGATCACCCCCACCGAGCGGAAACCCAGGTCTTCGCTGCGTGCGGCCCAGTCGCCCAGTGCCGGCGCGTGGGCGCCCGGGATGGCCGCCGGCAGCCCGATCCCGATCCTCATCTCGATCACCTCCGTGGGTCGTCCTTCCGGCACCAGGAGACCTCGTGCGGGCCCCACGGGTCTTGAACGATTCGGCCGCCGGGGCGCGCGGAACGGCGGGCACGGTGCCTCGGCATACTGGGTCCGTGGTCCGCCGGCCCCCCTCCCGCTACCGGGAGCTACCGCCGCCTGCGGCGTTGGCCCCCTACGTGTCGCGGCTGTGGCTGCACGAGCTCGGCCCCGGCGACGTCGCCTACGAGCAGCCGGTGCTCCCCGACGGGTGCGTCGACCTGGTCGCGGTGGGCGACCAGGGTGTCGAGCTCGCAGGGCCGGCGACCGGGCCGGTCGTCCTGCACCTCGACCCGGGAACCGTGACCGTCGGGGTGCGGTTCCATCCGGGGGCCGCGCCCGCCCTGATCGGGGAGCGGGCATCCGACCTGCGCGACCAGAACGTGCCCCTGCAGGAGGTGTGGGGCCGCCTCGGGGCGGACGTCGCCGAACGCGCCGCCGGCAACCCCGCTCCCGCCGGGCGCCTGGCGGCGATGGTCGACGCGCTGGAGGTGCGGCTGGGTCACGCGACCGCGGTCGACCCCGTGGGCACCGGCATCGCACGGCTCCTGAGCCGGTCGCCGGGTGCGCCCCTGCACGACGTGGCCGGCAGGTTCGGGCTCAGCGACCGCCAGCTGCGCCGCCGGGTCGAGGTGGCGGTCGGCTACCCGCCACGGACGCTGGGTCGGATCCTCCGGTTCCAGCGGTTCCTCGAGGCCGCCCGGTCGTCGACCCGGGCGCGCGACCTCGCGGGCCTGGCCGCGGCGACCGGCTACGCCGACCAGGCCCATCTGACGCGGGAGAGCCGGCGGCTCGCCGGACTCCCCCCGGCGGCACTCCTCGACTGGGAGGCGGAGCGCCTGGAGCGGTAGGGCGGATGGCCGGATCGTTCAAGACCCGGGGGCCGCCGCCGTCGCATCATGGGCGGCATGGCAACCACCGACATCGTGCACGCCCAACTCGACGTCGTCGGCGTCGTCGTCGACGACATGGCCCGGTCGCTGGCCTTCTACCGGCGGCTCGGCCTCGACCTCCCCGCCGAGGCGGACGACCAGCCCCACGTCGAGCTGACGCTCCCCGGCGGGCTGCGCCTCGCCTGGGACACCGCCGACACCATCAGGTCGTTCGACCCCGACTGGCTGCCGCCGAGCGGAAGCGCCCGCATGGGGCTCGCCTTCCGCCTCGACACGCCCGCCGACGTCGACCACGCCTACGAGTCGCTGGTCGCGGCCGGGTGCGAGGGCCACAAGGCGCCCTGGGACGCCCCCTGGGGGATGCGCTACGCCCTGCTCCGTGACCCGGACGGCAACGGCGTCGACCTGTTCAGCCCCAACCCGTGACACGCGCGGCGGCCGGTCGACGGCCACCCGGTGGCCTGCCCTCCTCGCCGCGTGCAGCCCCCATGCGCCCACAGGTCACCGGCACGGTTCGGCGACACAACAGCAGTCGACCTTGAGCGGTCAGAGGAGCGTTACGGTGACTCACGAGGACCTCCGGGACGGTGCGCTGGCTTCGACACCTGCACACCTACAACCGGAGGTCTTCGCCTTGGTGGACCCCTACCGCGTCACCAACGTCCGTGAGACCGAGTGGAACCCGGCCGCCTCGGCCCGCTTCACCGTCTCGACGAGCGTGCGGGCGTCGTGCCCCTCGCTCGACAGCGCGTAGGCGATCTCGGTCATGTGGCGGCCTGTGAACAGCTGGAGGAACTCGGACCGCCAGTTCTCGTAGGTCGACTGATCCATGCACCTGCGCTCATGAAGAGCTCCTTCTCTCGCCTGGCGTGTACCCGCGCGACACCCGCACGATGCGTGACCTGACCGACCGGACCACCGCCCCGGGCGCCGCCCCGCAGTGGGCGTACAGACGTCCCGCGTGGCGGTGGCACCTGGGCGTTGCACATCGATGACGATCCCGCCCCGCCGCCTCGGCGGGGCCCGATCGGGGTACCCGTCACCGCACCTGACCGGTTGGGGAAAGGACCCGCAGATGTTGATGGCAGTCGAAGGCATGGACCCGACGGTGAAGATGATCTTCTTCGCCGCCGCGGTGGTGCTGTTCGTGTTGGCGGCCATGGGCTACACCCGGGGGAAGGTGTCGTTCATGGCCGCAGGCCTGGCGGCGTTCGCCTTCCCGTTCTTCTGGGACGCGCTCGCCGCCAGTTGAGTCCGGCCCCGTCCGGGGCCACGCACCGGGCGCGTTCCGGCAGGCGCGTCAGCAAAGAGGGCGTCAGCCAAGCGGGAGCGTCGTCACGGCGAGTCCACGAGCATCGGCGACTTCGCGTCCGCCTTCAGTCAGTCGACCTGTGATCGTCTCCGTGGGGTGTGACCGGTCACAGGCATGCCGTCACGGTTCCCCCGATCCGGGCCGTCTACCAGCGGGGACCCTCCGAGCGGGCAGCCGCCGCCCGGCGCGCATCGCACCCGGCGGGGCGGGGTAGGGCATCGGGGTGGTCACCCTCGTGACGGGCGCCACCGGCTACATCGGTGGCCGCCTGGTGCCGGAGTTGCTGGCCGGCGGCCACCGGGTCCGGTGCCTCGTCCGCTCCCCCTCGAAGCTTTCCGACGCCGACTGGCGTGACGACGTCGAGATCCTCGAGGGCGACGTGACCGACCCCGAGGCGTTGCGCACCGCGATGGCGGGCGTCGACGTCTCGTACTACCTGGTGCACTCGATGGGCGGTCCCGCCGAGTTCGACGAGGAGGACCGCGCTCCCCGGCCGGACCCCGGCCGATCCGCTGCCGAGCGACCCCGAGTGGGCGGGCGGGAGCCTGCTCGTCGACGAGACCTCGGCCGCCTCCGCCGCCCCACCGGCGGCGGTGTTCGCCACCGTGTCAGGCATTGGGGGCGAACGGGGCTGGTACGTCACGCCGCTGCTGTGGGGCGTGCGCGGCTGGATCGACAAGCTGGTCGGCGGGGTCGGCATGCGGCGGGGCCGTCGCCACCCCGACCGGCTGTGGGTCGGTGACGCCCTCGACTTCTGGCGGGTGGAGGCCGTCGAGCCCGACCGGCTGCTGCGGCTGCAGGCCGAGATGAAGCTGCCCGGGCGGGCATGGCCGGAGTGGCGGGTCGAGCCCGAGGGCAGCGGCACACGGCTGTCGCAGCGGGCGATGTTCTACCCCCGCGGCCTGACCGGGCGCGCCTACTGGTACGCCCTCATCCCCTTCCACGCCCTGATCTTCGCCCGCATGGCCCGACGCATCGCCGCGGCCGCCGACAACAGTCCGAACGCCACTGAGGGTTCGGACTGTCCGGGATCTCTTGAGAGATCACACTGTGGGCCGGGGAGGATTCGAACCTCCGTAGGCGATGCCGGCAGATTTACAGTCGTTCGAGCCTTCGACGGTGTGCCCGTACACGGAGTCGCAGGTGGCGACGGCCGCATGCCGTACGAGATCGGATGAATCTGCCGTCCTACAGC
>DASSGC010000822.1:0-5557 GCA_035693765.1 Acidimicrobiales bacterium | reverse complement strand
CCGCTCACCTGGGAGCCCCAGGTCGACTACGGCGACGACGTGTTCGCCCGGGTCGAGGCCGTGGGCACCGAGGCGCTCACCAGCGTCGCCGGCATCACGGTCAAGGCCGAGCGCGAGGCCGCCCAGGGCGAGGCGGCCAGGGCGATCATCGACACGCTGCTGGAGGAGTTCCCCGATCGGCAGCGCGAGATCAGCAACGCCGCCAAGGCGCTGCTCAAGAAGGTCGTCCGCCGGCGGGTGGTCGAGGAGGGCGTCCGCATCGACGGCCGTGGCCCGACCGACATCCGGCCCCTGTCGGCCGAGGTCGGGGTGCTGCCCACCGCCCACGGCTCGGGCCTGTTCCAGCGGGGCGAGACCCAGGTGCTCAACGTGACCACGCTGGGCATGCCCAAGACCGACCAGATCCTCGACAACCTGGGCAACAAGGACCGCAAGCGGTACATGCACCACTACAACATGCCGCCCCACGCCAACGGCGAGACCGGCCGGGTCGGCAGCCCCAAGCGCCGGGAGATCGGCCACGGGCTGCTCGCCGAGCGGGCCCTGCTGCCGGTCATCCCGGCCCAGGACGAGTTCCCCTACGTGCTGCGCCTCGTGTCGGAGGTGCTGTCGTCCAACGGCTCGACGTCGATGGCGTCGGTGTGCGCCTCGTCGCTGTCGCTGATGGACGCCGGCGTGCCGGTCAAGGCGCCGGTGGGCGGCATCGCCATGGGCCTGATCTACGCCGAGGGCAAGTACACGACCCTCACCGACATCCTCGGGGCCGAGGACGCGTTCGGCGACATGGACTTCAAGGTCGCCGGCACGTCCGAGTTCGTGACCGCCCTGCAGCTCGACACCAAGATCGAGGGCCTGCCGGCCGACGTGCTGGCCCGGGCGCTGCAGCAGGCCTACGACGCCCGCACGCAGATCCTCGAGGTCATGCACGACGCCATCCCGGCGCCGCGCGACGAGGTGGGCGAGACCGCCCCGAAGATCGTCAGCTTCGAGATCCCGATGGACAAGATCGGCGAGGTCATCGGGCCCAAGGGCAAGGTCATCAACGCCATCACGACCGAGACCGGCGCGGACGTGTCGGTCGACGACGACGGCATGGTGGGCCGGGTGTCGATCGGGTCGAGCGACAAGGGCGCCGTCGAGGAGGCCCGCCGCCAGATCCAGCTCATCCTCAACCCGCCGACCGCCGAGGTCGGGCAGGTGTACCCGGGCCGGGTCGTGAACATCACCAAGTTCGGTGCGTTCGTGAACATCCTTCCGGGCCGTGACGGGCTGCTGCACATCTCCAAGATCGGTGGCGGCAAGCGCATCGACCGGGTGGAGGACGTGCTCGATCTCGGCGACGAGGTCGAGGTGCGGGTCGACGACGTCGATCCCAGCGGCAAGGTGTCGCTCAGCCTGGCGTCGTCGCCCCCGCCCGCCGAGGGCGAGGGCCGCGGCGGTCGCGGCGAGCGAGGCGACCGGGGCGAGCGAGGCGACCGGGGCGAGCGAGGCGGTCGCGGCGACCGCGGCGAGCGCTCCGGCGGCACGACGGCCAGCGAGTCGGTCAGCTTCGAGGACGCGTTCGACGCCGAGCTGCGCGGCGACCTCGGGGACCTCGGTCCCGCCACCGCGTCGGCCGGGGCCGGCGAGGGTCGGGGCGACCGTGGCGATCGCGGTGGCCGGGGCGGCGATCGTGGTCGCCGCCGGCAGCGCCGCTGAGGCCGTCGACGTCACCGCCGCCATGACGTCCCCCACATCGACCGAGGAGATCAGGGAGACCCGCCTGGCCAACGGCGTCCGCATCGTCACCGAGCGGATGCCCGAGGCCCGGTCGGTGTCGCTCGGCGTCTGGGTCGGTGTCGGGGGACGTGACGAGCCGGGGCCCCTCGCCGGCGCGTCGCACTTCCTCGAGCACCTGCTGTTCAAGGGGACCGCGGGCCGGTCGGCCCGCCAGATCGCCGAGACGGTCGACGCCGTGGGCGGCGAGATGAACGCCTTCACCAACCGCGAGCACACCGCGTACTACACGCGGCTGCCCGCGGCGCGGGTCGACCTCGGGCTCGAGATCCTGGGCGACGTCCTGACCGCGCCGGCCTTCCGGCCGCACGAGGTCGAGGCCGAGCGGCAGGTCATCGTCGAGGAGATCCTCATGAACCTCGACGTCCCCGAGGACCACGTGCACACCCTGCTGGCCGAGGCGATGTTCCCCGGCCACCCGCTGGGCCGCGAGGTCCTCGGCACCCGGGAGACGGTCGAGGCCGCGACCCGCGACCAGATCGCCGCGTTCTTCGAGCGCTGGTACCGGCCCCGGAACCTGGTGGTGGTCGCCGCAGGCGACCTCGATCACGACCGGCTGGTCGAAGGGTTCGCCACCACGCTCGGCACCCTCGACGGCGGCGAGCGGCCGGACCGCTCGGCCCCCGGGCCGGCGGTGGAGCCCCGGGTCGTGCTCGACGACGAGACCGAGCAGGTGCACGTGGCGATGGGCTGGCGGGGGGTCGACCACCACGACGACGACCGCTACGCCCTGTCCGTGGCCAACCAGGTGCTGGGCGGCGGCATGTCGAGCCGCCTGTTCCAGGAGATCCGCGAGGAGCGGGGCCTCTGCTACTCGGTCTACTCGTGGGCCTCGACCTACGACGACAGCGGCAGCGCCGGTGTCTACGCCGGGACGGCCCCGTCCCGGGTCGCGGAGCTGCTGAGCGTGGTCGACGACGAGATCGGCAAGCTGGCGGCCTCCGGGGTCACCGAGGGCGAGCTGGCCGTGGCCAAGGGCTTCATCGAGGGCTCGCTGGTCCTCGGGCTGGAGGACTCGGGCTCGCGCATGGCCCGCCTCGGCCGCAGCCTCATGGCGCGCGACGAGATCGTGACGGTCGACGAGCAGCTCGCGCGCATCCGGGCGGTGACGGCCGACGACGTCGCCGCCGTGGCGGCGCGGGTGTACGGCTCGCCCCGGGCGCTGGCCGTCATCGGTCACGTCGACGACGCCGTCCTGGGCTGAGCGCGCCGCCGGCCGACCCCCCCGGCGGAGCCGGCCGGCTACGGGCGCTCGGTGACCGTGCCGGCGTCGACCTCGATCACGCGGTCGATGCCGACCGCCTCGAGCATGCGCCGGTCGTGGGTCACGAGGAGGAGCGTGCCGCCGAAGCCGTCGATCGCCACTTCGAGCTGCTCGACCGCCTCCAGGTCGAGGTGGTTGGTCGGCTCGTCGAGCACCAGCACGTTCACGCCGCGGACCTGGAGCACGGCGAGCGTGGCCCGGGTCCGCTCCCCGGGCGACAGCGACTCCGGCGCCCGGACGACGTGGTCGGCGCCGAGGCCGAACTTGGCCAGCGCCGATCGGGCGGCCGCCCGGTCGGCCTCGCCGGTGGCGGCGTGGAACCCGGCGAGCAGCGTGTCGGCGCCGGCGAACAGGTCGCGGCCCTGGCTGATCTCGCCCACCACCACGCTGGGGCCCAGCCACCGTTGGCCCGAGGCCAGGGGAAGCCGGCCCAGCAGCGCAGCGAGCAGCGTCGACTTGCCCGAGCCGTTGCGCCCGACCACCGCGAGGCGCTCGCCCCACGCCACGTCGAGCGTGACCGGGCCGAGGGTGAAGCCGGGCGATCCGTCGGCGGCGGGGCGTTCGACCACGGCGTCGGCCAGCCGGGCGACGACGTCGCCGCTGCGGCCGGCGTCGGCGATGGTCAGGCGCAGGTCCCAGCCCTCGAACGGCTTGTCGACCGTCTCCAGGCGGGCGAGCGCCTTGTCGGTGATCTTCGCCTTGGCCGCCACGTGCTCGGAGCTCTGCACGTTGCGGTGGCGGATGAACTTGTCGGTCTCGCCCGACTTCCTGGCGGTGCGGACGCCCTTGGTGGCCCACTGGCGCTGGGTCTGGGCGCGCTCGGCGAGCGTGGCGCGCTTGGCCGTGTAGATCCGGTAGTCCTGCTCGGCGTGCTGCCGGGCGAGCGCCCGCTCGTCGAGGTAGGCCGTCCAGCCGCCCTCGTAGCGGGTGAGGGTGTGGGCGTGGTCGTCGATCTCGGCCACGGCGGTCACGGTCCGCTCCAGGAAGGCGCGGTCGTGGGACACGACCATGGTCGGGGCGTCGAGGCCGGTCACGAACCGTTCCAGCCGGTCGAGCCCGTCGAGGTCGAGGTCGTTGGTCGGCTCGTCCAGCAGGAACACGTCGAAGCGGGCGAGCAGCAGCGCCGCCAGCTGGGCACGGGCCGCCTGGCCACCCGACAGGCCCGTGACCGGCCGGGACAGCAGCCCGGGGTCGAGGCCCAGCTCGCCGGCGACGGCGGCGGCCCGGGTGTCGAGGTCGGCGCCGCCGAGCGCCATCCAGCGGTCGAGCGCGGCGGTGTAGCGGTCGGCGGCGGCCGGGTCGTCGCCGCCGAGCGCGTCGGTGGCCGCGTCCAGGGCGGCCGAGGCGTCGGCCACCCCGGTGCGCCGGGCGAGCATCGCGCCCACCGACTCGCCGGGCCGGGGGTGCGGCTCCTGGGGCAGGTAGCCGACCGAGGCGGTGGGCGGGGCGAGGCGCAGGTGCCCGCCGTCGGCGGGCCGGAGCCCGGCGAGGACGCGGAGCAGCGTCGACTTGCCCGAGCCGTTGGGGCCGACCAGCCCGATGCGGGCGCCGGGCCCGAGCACGAGGTCGACCCCGGCGATCAGCAGGCGGGGGCCGGCGGCGACGGTCAGGTCGCGGGTGGTGAGCGTGGCGAGGGGCGGAGACACGGCACTCCAGGGTCGACGGGGAACGGACGCGCTGAGAGGGGCCGTGGTCGCTACATCGCCGCCACCCTACCGGAGCCCGGCCCGGTTCCCGTGCGGGTATCCCGCGCCGGCGGCGCCTCTGACTCTGCGTGTGATCTGGCGGCGGGGCCGGCACGGTGCGCGGTCGGCCGGCGTCCCGCCCGCTAGGGTTCGGGCGCATGACGACACGTGTCGGGGTCTTCGGTGCCGGGGGACGCATGGGCAGCACGGTGTGCCGGGCGGTGGCCGACGATCCCGACCTCGAGCTGGTGGGGGCGATCGACCCGCACCACTCCGGGCTCGACCTCCGCCACGCCACCGGGGTCGACGTGCCCGACGTGCACATCGACCCCGATCCCACCGGCCTGCTCGCCGCCGGCGTCGAGGTCGTGGTCGACTTCACCACGGTCGACGCCTCCCGCCAGAACCTGGCGTGGGCGGCCGAGAACGGCATCCACGCGGTGGTGGGCACGACCGGGTTCACCGACGACGACCATGCCTGGCTCCTCAAGGCGTTCGTCGACAGCAACTGCGTGGTCGCCCCCAACTTCGCCATCGGCGCGGTGCTCATGGTGCGCTTCGCCGAGATGGCGGCACCGTACTTCGAGACGGCCGAGATCATCGAGCTGCACCACGACCAGAAGGTCGACGCGCCCTCGGGCACCGCCATGCACACGGCCACGCGCATGGCGGCGTCGTCGGGGCAGTGGGCCGAGGACCCGACGACCACCGAGGTGCTGGCCGGCGCCCGGGGCGGCGCCGGTGCGGCGGGCATCCGCGTGCACTCGCTGCGCCTGCGGGGCCTCGTCGCCCACCAGGAGGTCATCCTGGGGACGACCGGCCAGAGCCTGTC
>DASSGC010000821.1:0-12353 GCA_035693765.1 Acidimicrobiales bacterium | reverse complement strand
GGGAGCCTCGGCTGCCGGTGCCTCGGGCGCTGCCTCCGTCGCGGGAGCCTCGGCTGCCGGTGCCTCGGGCGCTGCCTCCGTCGCGGGAGCCTCGGCTGCCGGTGCCTCGGGCGCTGCCTCCGTCGCGGGAGCCTCGGCTGCGGGAGCCTCCGTCTCGGCCGCCGGTGCCGCGTCGGCCGTGCTCGCGTCTGCGCCACCGGCCGGCTCGACCGTGGGATCGGCCGCAGCGGTCTCTCCCTCGGGCGAGGCCTCAGCGGCGGGCGCCGTCACCTCGGGCGGGGCCTCGACCGTTCCCGGTCCTGCCGCGCCTACGGCTGCCGCCGGCCCGGCGGTCGATGCGCCGGCCTCCGGCCCGGCGGGCGCCGGTTCCTTGTCCCGGTTGCGGGGCTTGCGGTCGCCGCCCTTGCGGGCGCGGGGAGCGCCGTCGCCCTTGCCTTCGCCCTTGCCTTCGCCCTTGGCGTCGCCCTTCCCTTCGCCCCTGGCGTCGCCCTTACCTTCGCCCTTCCGGGGCGGGCGGCGGCGGCCCTGGGTGCGGGCGGCGCGCTCGGCGCCGAGGTCGGGCTCGATGTCGAAGATGTGGGCGATCTCGGGCAGGCGCGACGCCAGGCGGGCGATCGTGGCCCGCAGCTCGGCGGTGAGCTTGGCCGGCAGCGACTGCGGGATCACCCGCCGGCGGAGCGGCGAGTACGCCAGCGCGTCGAGGACGGTCGCCCAGCGGTCGGGGCCTGTCTCCTCGGTGAGCGAGGCGGCCGTGGCCTCGGCCAGCTGGGTGGCCACGTCGCCGGGGATCATCGCCCCCGCCTTGGGCGGGCGCGAGCTGAGCCGCAGGGCGCGGACGACGCGCCCCGCCTGGACGGTCTCGGTCAGCTCGGCGAGCCAGGCGTTGTGCTCCTGCTCGACCCGCGCGGTGAGCGCCTCACGGAGCTGGGTGGCCAGCGCACGCGACCCTTCGTCGCGTCCGGCGTCGCCCGCGGCGTTGACCACCGACCGCAGGTCGCGGAGGTCGAGCTCGTCGACGGCGGCGACCGCCGCCTCTGCCCGGTCGCGCCACACGGCCGCCAGGGCCCGGGGACGGAGGTCCTCGGCGACGCGCAGGAGCTGGTCGGCCTTGACCTCGGGCTTGCCGGCGGCCTTCAGCTCGGCGTTCTGCTTGTCGATGGCCTGGCGCACCGACGGGATGCCGCCGAGCAGGAGCTGCTCGGCGATGGGCCGCTGCTCGGCGGGCACCGCCTCGAGGAGCGCCGTGCGGTGCGCCTT
Organism: Acidimicrobiales bacterium; assembly: GCA_035693765.1. Lineage (GTDB taxonomy): Bacteria > Actinomycetota > Acidimicrobiia > Acidimicrobiales > VFJN01 > ZC4RG19. Next base: position 11,096 of record DASSGC010000821.1, on the reverse strand, counting down.
GCCCGGGCGCAGCCGCTTGGGCTTGGGCTTGGTCTCGACGGGCGGCGGGGCCGGGCGGGACGGCCGCTCGTGGCGCCCCTCCTGCCGGTCGCGGCCCGGGCGGCGCTCGCCGCGGCGGCCGCCGCCGTCCGCACCACGTCCGCCGTCCTCACCACGTCCGCGGTCGCTGCGGCGCTCGCCGCGCCGGCCACCGCGGTCGCCCCGGTCACCGCGGTCGCCCCGATCGCCGGGCCGCCGGGGGGCGAGGGTGGTGGTCACGAGGCGCGAGTCACCCCCGCCGGAGGACTTCAGCTCGATGCGCTCGGGCTCGGACCGGGCCACCTTGGGCGGCAGCACCGAGACGATGCTCAAGCCGTCGAGGAACGCCTCGATCTCGGCGCGCAGGACGGTGCCGACGGCGGCACCTGCGGGGATGATCGCACCGTCGACGGTGCCCCTCGGCTCGCGTGCACCCGCGGCTCGCCAGGTCCAGGACCCGTCGTCGCGGGAACTGGTGAGCTCGATGTCGATCCGGCGGGACATAGGCCGTCTACGCTAGCGCAGCCTGCCCACCCGGCTCCTACCCGGAGTGCGCCGCCGGGTGTGCCTGATGTCACGGCCCGCCGCGCACCGACCCGACGGCCGGACACGTCACCGGGACACGTCCCCGGGAAGACACCGCCGGGGCACGCCGGGTGCGGGCGGCCGGCGTCGTCAGCGCCTCGACCACGCGTCGGGCGTGCGCAGCGACTCCTCGACGACCGGGGGCAGGTCGCCGGCCGCGATCTCGGCGATCGTGACCGCCTCGAGGATGCTGCGGAGCGCGACCCGGGTCGCGACCCACACCCGGGCGAGGTCGGCAGCCGCGCCCTGGTAGGTGACCTCCTCGGGCGGGGTGCCGTGCACGTCGGCGAGCGGGCCCTCGACGGCGCGGATGACGTCGGCCACCGACAGCCGGTCGGCGGGGGTGGCCAGCCAGTAGCCGCCCTCGGCGCCGCGCTGGCTGGACACGATGCTCGCCCGCCGGAGGTCGGCGAGGATGTTCTCCAGGAACTTGGGCGGGATGCCCTGCCGCGACGCCAGCACGTCGCCCTTCACCGGGCCCTCGGGGGACGCCGCCAGCTCGGCGACCGCCCGCACCGCGTAATCGACCTTCGCCGTGATGCGCACCGCTACCTCCGCCCCGACGTTACCGGCCGCCGGATGGGTTGCGTCGACACGTACCTGACGGTCCGTTAGGTTTAGAACTTGTTCTACGAGGCCGAGCGGATGGGGCGCTCGGCGCGGCCTACGCGTGGGGATTTGGGATGGAAGCACCGGCTCGACAGCTCGGCCGACCGGCAACGCAGCACGGTGACACGCGCCGACGTGACCTCGCGGCCCACGCGCTACCCGGCCGAGCGGATGCGTTGCTCGCCGCGGCCGACGCGTGGCGATCTGGGATGGAAGCACCGGCTCGACAGCTCGGCCGACCGGCAACGCAGCACCGTGACACGCGCCGACGTGACCTCGCGGCCCACGCGCTACCCCGGGGCCTCGGCCCACATGCCCTCGGCCTCGGCCGCCACCCGGGCGATCTCGGCGTCGAGGTCGAGCGGGGCCAGCGAGGTCAGCGCGGCGGTCACCACGTCGTCGCCGAGGGTGGTGTCTACCTCGACCACCGTGTCGCCCACCAGCACCTGCACCAGGCCGTACTCAGCCTCCCGCGTCGGCAGGTCGCCGTAGGCCCCGGGGGCGAACGGCGTCGGGTCGGCCTCCCGGGCGCACGTGGCCGACATGAGGTAGAGGTCGAGGTAATCGTCCTCCCACGTCTCCCACGACTCGGGGTCGGACCCGGGGCCGTACACGAGGTCGATCTGCGGGCACGCCTCCGTTCCGACGGGATCCTCGCCGTCGATCACCTCGGCTGCGTAGGGCTGGATGTCGACCAGGGCCCAACCCTCGGGCAGGACGGTCGGGGCGAGCGGCGTGAGCCCCGCCCGGGCGGCGGCCAGGCCCTCCTCGTCGATCCACGGCGTCTCGTCGATCTCGCCGTCGGGCACGCCGACGGCGATGCCGGCGTCCCAGTCGCTGAAGCGGACCTCGCTGTGGTGGCTGGCGGTGGTGCCCTCGACCGTCACCCGCAGCGTGGCCGGCCGGCCGTCGGCGTCGAGCACCACCTCGATCTCGCCCGGGGGCAGCGGCATGCCCACCCGGTCGGCGGCCTCCGGCGGCAGCGACCGCGTCGCCCGCAGGGTGAGGCCGGCGGCGTCCTCCGCCACCACCTCGGCGTCGTCGAGCGCACCCAGCGTGGCGGCGAAGCCGCCGGGCACCAGGGCGGCGGCCTCGCCCTCGCTGCCGGCCGGGCCGCCGAAGCCCCCGAGGTACAGCTCACCCAGCAGGGGCACCAGCAGCTCCTCGGCGACGGTGGCATCCTCCGCGGAGAGCGGCGCGTTGGAGACCGGGGGATCGTCCACCTCGAAGTAGCCGCCGGCGTCGACGGCGAGCTCCTCGACTTCGTTCGCGGCCTCCGCCGGGGCCGCCATCCACACGAGCATCTCGACGATGCTGTCCTCGTCCGTCGCGAGGTCCTGCGGCGGCGCCGGGAACCGCACCCACGGCTCACCGGCGAGGCCCTCCTGGTCGTCCGCGCTCCGGCTGTAGACCTGCCCGTCGACGCCCACCGCTTCGTCGACCCAGTCGCCGGAGTCGGCGCGCATCCGCCAGTCGCCGTCGCTGACCTCGGCCTCCACCACGCGGCGGGTGGTCATGTCGGTGCCGGCGCCGCCCGCCTCCCCGCTGACCGACCGGTCCTCCAGCGTGGCGGTCAACCGGTAGCTGTCCGCCGCCTCCAGCGCCTCGCGGGCATCGGCCAGCGCACGGTCGGGGTCGGCGCCCCCGCCGCCCGACCGGGTCGCGACCACGCCGCCCACCACCGCCAGCACCACGCCGGCGGCGAGCACGGCCAGCAGGGGCGCCCGGCGCGACCCGCGCGACCCTGCCGGTCGTTCGTCGCGGTCGTCGCGTTCGTCGTCGTCCATGACCCGCCCTCCCCGGCGCCAGGCGAACAGTAGTGGCAGCCGGGTCAGGCCGGGTGGCGGAGGACGATCTTCCCGAGCTGGTGGCCCTCCGACAGGCGCGCCAGGGCGGCGGGGTAGTCGCCCCGGTCGAACACCTCGTCGACCTGCACCGGCAGGCCCTGGTCCACGAGCCGGGTGACGTCGGCGAACTCGGGGTACGAGCCCATGGTCGACCCGATGATCTCGATCTGCTTGAAGAACAGCCGCGGCAGGTCGAGCTCGACCTTGCTCCCCGAGGTGCCGCCGCAGACCACCAGCCGGCCGCCCGGCCGCAGCGCCCGGACCGAGCGCTCCCAGGTCGCGGGGCCCACGCTCTCCACCACGACGTCCACGGTGACCGGCCAGTCCCCGCCCGAATCGAACGCACCGGCCGCGCCCAGCTCGACCGCCCGCCGCCGCTTGTCCCCGTCGCGGGAAGTGGCGTACACGACCGCGCCGAGCCGCAGCGCCAGGGCCAGCGCAGCCGCGCTCACGCCCCCGCCGATCCCCACGACCAGCACCGACTCCCCCGCCGTCACCCGCGCCCGGCGCAGCATCCGCCAGGCGGTGAGCGTGGCGAGCGGGTAGGCGGCACACTCCTCCCACGACCGGCCCGCCGGGCGGCGGACGACGTTGCGGGCCGGCACCACGACGAGGTCGCCGTGGCCGCCCCAGCGGTGCTCGCCCACGATCTGGAAGCCCCGCCCCAGCGGCGAGTCGATGCCGTGGGCCACCACCGCGTCCAGCGGCGCCACCGCCGGGTTGACCACCACCTCGTCGCCCACGGACGGGCTGCCGGGGGTGCCCGCGACCTCCTCTCCGACCGCCTCGACCACGCCGGCCACGTCGCAGCCCGGCACGTGCGGCAGGGGCGGCCGCGGCAGCCCGCGGGTCACCCACAGGTCCATGTGGTTGAGCGCCGAGGCCACCGGGCGCACCCGCACGTCGCCGGGCCCCACCGGCGGGTCGTCGACCTCGCCCTCGCGGTAGCTGCCGGGCGACTCGTCCAGGATCCAGGCGCGCACGGCCGCCGAGGCTAGGAGGTCGAGCGGGCACGGCGCCCGCCACAGCCCACGCGTGGCGATCTGGAGCGAGAGCACCAGCCCGACAGCTCGGCCGACCGGACATGCAGCACGGCGACCGGCAGCGACGTGACCTGTCCGCGGGCTCCCCTCGGCGGTGGTGTCAGACGACGCACACGAGGGCGTCGGGCTCGACCCGCACCGACAGGCGGCGGACGGTGCCGACCCGCTCACCGTCGAGCCACACGGGCTCCGGCCGGGGGAACTCGAACTGGGCCGCCGGGCGGCGGCTGGTGGCGATGGCGGGATGCGGCAGGTGGGCCGCCGCCGGGAGACGGCGCCAGGCCTTCAGCCGGTCGGTGAGCGGCATCGACGCGTCCACGTCGAACAGGTCGAGCACGCCGTCGTTGGGGTGCCCCCGGGGGGCGACGTCCCAGTCGCCGAGGAACTCGGCGTTCATGGCGGCCACGATGCGGCCCCGCCACCACGACCGGCGCACCACGAGGTGGGCCACGAACCAGTGCTGGCGCCCGTCCAGCAGCACCGACCCCAGGTCGACCGGCAGCACCGCGGCGTCCGGTCCGTCCAGCCGGGCGCGGTCGCCCCGGCCGCCCAGCGTGCGGCACAGGTCGCCGCCCAGCAGGCCGAGCGCCGGCACCGGCGTCCCCGCCCGGCGGGCAGCCTCGACCACGCGGCGGGCCTCGGCGTCGCCGGCCACCACCACGCCGCCCGGCGGCAGCCCGCCGGCGGTCCCCCACGCCTCGCCCTTGCGGATGGTCATGGCACGTCGCGCGGCACCCTGTGCTCGCCGGGCCGGTCCCCGGCGCCGGCCTCGCTCACCACCTCGTCGAGCGTCGACGAGATCGACACCACACCGCGGTGGAGGGCGTCGGCCGCCTGGCGGGCGGCCCGGGCGGTGGCCGGGTCGGGTGCCACGTCCCCGACCTGGCGGACCAGGTCGATGAGCGTCTTCACGTTGCGGACGAAGTCGCCGCCCGACAGCTCCTCCTCGCCCAGCACGTCGCCGAGCGGCTCGCCCGCCGCCCAGGCGTGGGCGAGCACGGCGAAGCCCGGGTCGGGCGCCCGGGTCACCGGCAGGCCCGCCGCCTCCTCGTCGCGCCGCAGGTCGCCGGCCAGCCGCTCCAGCTCGGCCCACCGCACCCGGGCGCTCCGGGACGGGAACCACGGCGGCGCCGGGGTGCCCGGCCCCCGGTGCTCGTAGGTGAAGCACGACACCAGCGCGGCGAGCGCCGCCGGGTCGAGCCCGTCGAGCAGGCCGCTGCACATGGCCTCGGCCACCAGCAGGTCGGCCTCGTGGTAGGTGCGGGCCAGCACCTCACCCCGCTCGGTCAGGGCCCAGCCGTCGAGGTAGCCCCAGGCCTCCAGCAGCCGCAGCACCCGGTCGAACCGCCGGGCCAGCGACTCGCTGCGGGACCGCACCTCGCGGCGCATGTCCTCGAGCTCGCGGCGGGCGCGCTCCCACTGGGCGCGGGCGCGGACGTGGCGCTCGCGGTCCGGGCACCCGTCCACCGGGTGGGCGGCGACCGCGGCCGCCTCGTCCTCGCCCGGCGGCGGGGCGGTGGCCGGGCCGGGGACCGCGCCGGCCCGCCGTTCCTGGCGGCGACCCAGCCGTGTCCGGCGCAGCTCGTCGACCACGCGGTGCTGGAACGCCCGGTTGTTCGGCAGGTACGGGCGGGGCAGGTCCAGCCGGCCGAGACGCTCGGGCGGCGCCGCCATCTCGTCGATGCCCACGGTCACCGGCGCACCGTCGGCGTCGATGCCCTTGAGCCGGACGGTGCCGCCCTTGCGGTAGGCGATCGACAGCACGGCCATCCGCTGGCCCCCCAGCTCGATGACGTCCCCCGGCATCAGGCGCGACAGCGCGAACTCGATGGCGCCGCGGACCGCCGGCGAGGCGGACGCGGCCTCCCGGGCCGCCAGCACCAGCGACCGGTACTCGGCGACGTCGCCGCGCTCGCACGACGCCTCCTCGGCCAGCCGGGCCAGCCGCTCCTGCTGCCGCTCGATGCGAGCCTCGTGCCGCACCACCGCCCGGTCGGCCTGGAACTGCCCAAAGCTGAGGTTCAGCAGATGGTGGGCGTCGGACGGCTCGTAGCGGCGCACGAGGTTGGCGGCCATGTTGTACGTGGGCCGGAAGGCGGAGCGCAGCCCGTAGGTGCGGCTGGAGGCCAGCGACGCCACCTGGTCGAAGGGCACGAACGGCGACCAGAGCACGATGGCATAGCCGAGGTCGTCGATGCCCCGCCGCCCCGCCCGCCCGGTGAGCTGCGTGTACTCGCCCGGCGTGAGGAACGCCCGGGTCTCGCCGGTGAACTTCGTGAGGCGCTCGATCACCACCGACCGTGCCGGCATGTTGACCCCCAGCGCCAGGGTCTCGGTGGCGAACACGGCCCTGACCAGGCCCTCGACGAAGCAGGCCTCCACCGCCTCCTTGAACGGCGGCACCATGCCGGCGTGGTGGGCGGCCAGGCCCATCTCCAGGGCCGCCGCCCAGCGGTCGTAGCCCAGCACGTCGAGGTCGTCGTCGGTCAGGGCCGCCGTGCGTTCCTCGACGATGGCCCGGATCCGCTCCCGCTCGTCCGGGGTGGTGAGCCGGAGGCCGGCGTCGAGGCAGGCCGACACCGCCTCCTCGCAGCCGGCCCGGCTGAAGATGAAGTAGAGCGCCGGGAGCATGTCGCGCTCCCCCAGCATGCCGATGACCTCGGGCCGGCGCGGGGTGAAGAACCGGCGCCGGGGCCGCCGGTTGGCGCGCCGCGGCTGCCGGCCCGCCAGGATGTCGTTGTCGAGCCGCTCGGCCTCCGGGTTGGGCCGGCCGTCGATCAGGGTGGGCACCAGGTGCGGCTGCTCGCTCTGGCGGTCGCCCACGAGGTAGAGGTTGCGCAGCTCGACCGGGCGCCGCTCCTCCAGCACGAGCGTGGTCGGGCCCCGGACCGTGGTCAGCCACTCGGCCACCTCCTCGGCGTTCGACACCGTGGCCGACAGGGCGACGAGGGCCACGTCGGCCGGCAGGTGGATGATCACCTCCTCCCACACCGGGCCCCGGTAGGTGTCCTGGAGGTAGTGGACCTCGTCGAGCACCACGAACCGGAGGCCGTCGAGCGCAGCGGCGCCGGCGTAGATCATGTTCCGCAGCACCTCGGTGGTCATGACCACCACCGGGGCGTCGCCGTTGATGCTGTTGTCGCCGGTGAGCAGGCCGACCTGGTCGCTGCCGTGCCGGCGGGCGAGGTCTGCGTACTTCTGGTTGGACAGGGCCTTGATGGGCGTGGTGTAGAACGCCTTGCCCCCCTCGGCCAGCGCCCGGGCCACGGCGTGCTCGGCCACCACGGTCTTCCCCGACCCGGTCGGCGCCGCCACCAGGACCGACGACCCCGCGTCGAGCGCGGCCAGCGCGCGGCGCTGGAAGTCGTCGAGGTCGAACGGGTACGACACCGCCCCGTCCACGCGGGGCGGGACGGCCGTCACTCGGCGGCCCTTGCCCTCGCCTGCCGCTTGGTGATGATGCTGCCGATGACGATGCTCAGCTCGTAGAACACGACCATCGGCACCGACAGCATGAGCATGCTGATCGGGTCGCCCGAGGGCGTGATCACCGCCACGAGGATGCAGATGCCGACGATGGCGAACCGCCGGCCCTTCCGCAGGGTGGCCGAGTCGACGATCCCGGCCATCTGCAGGAAGATCAGCACGATCGGGAACTCGAAGCCGACCCCGAACGCCAGCATCATGTACGTGATGAGCTGGAAGTACTTCCCCGGGGCGAAGGCCGTGACCAGCTCGTCGCCGCCGATGTCGACGAGGAACTCCAGCGCCCGCGGCAGCGTGTAGTACGCGAGGCCGGCGCCGAGCAGGAACAGCACCAGCGCGCTGAGCACGAAGGGCACGGCGTAGCGCCGCTCGTGCGGGTACAGGCCCGGGGTCACGAACCTCCACACCTGCCACAGGATCACCGGCATGGCGAAGGCGATGCCCGTGTAGCCGGAGGTCTTCATGCGGACGCCGAAGCCCTCGAGCGGGTCGATCTGGAGCAGGCGGCCGGCGGTGGCGCTCGAGGCCGGGTCCTGGCGCACGACCTCCTTGTAGGGGTGGATCAGGAAGTCGAACACCCAGGGGTAGAGCAGGAAGCCGAGCAGCATCCCAACGGCGACCGCGGCCACGCAGATGATGAGCCGGGTGCGGAGCTCGGCCAGATGCTCCATGAGCGTCATGCCGGTCTCGGCAGGGAGCGGCTGGGTCTTGCTCATCGGTCGCCTTTGACCTGGTCGGCGCCGCTAGGAAGCGGCGCGCTCGCCGCCGGCGGGCGGCTCGGACGGTTCCGTGGCCGGCGCCGAGAGCGGGGTGACGATCTCGTCGAGCGCATCGGCCACGGCGGGTGCGAGGGTGGTGTCCCGGCCGGCGGGCGGGCCCGCGCCGTCGGTGCCGTCATCGGTGGTGCCGGTGCCGGTGACGTGATCCGTGACGTCGTCGGTGGTGCCGGTGCCGCGATCGGTGCCGTCGTCGTCGGTGGTGCCGGCCGCGTCGTCGCGGGGCACGTGGTCGCCGGCGTCCAACTCGGCCACCGCCGAGGCCAGCGGCACCGCCTCCCGCCGCCGCGGCGGCTCGTCGTCGATGTCGGCCTCGTCGAACGCGGTCTTCAGCTCGGTCTGGAAGCCGCTGGAGATGCGCTTGACCTCGCCCATGACCCGGCCCGCGGTGCGCACGGCGCCGGGGAGGCGCTGGGGACCGAGCACGATCAGCGCGAGCAGCAGGATCACCAGCAACTCGCCGCCGCCGACGTTGAACATGCCGAGCAGTCTAGAGGGGTGAGCCCGGGCGGCGGGCCCCTTGCGCCGGGGTCAATCGCCGGGAACGTCCGTGGACGGTCCGCCGGGCAGGTGCTCCGCCCGGAAATCGGACACCAGTCGCTCCGTGTCTGCCGTCACCGCACGCAGGCGCCCGAGCGGGGCGCGCAGCTCCCGGAGCCGTCCCACCGCACCCGCGAGCTCGCGGGCGGCATCCTCCACCGCGCGGCCCCTGGCGGCCACGACCGCCACGGCAACCGCCGCGGCCACCACCGGCACGGCCCAGACCAGGGGCACTAGAGGCGACGCCGGTGGGCGGACAGCAGGTCGTTGAACCAGTGCTTGTCGCGCAGCAGCTCGTGGAAGTCGATGAGATCGTCGTGCGTCAACGGCCGGCCGACGGGGCGGGGCTCCATCAGCTCCGACGGCATGTTCCACACCTCGAGCCGGCAGCCGGACGAGACCAGCAGGTCGATCGTCGACCTGTCGGCGGGCCGCACCACGGGGAGCGTGCAGTTGGGACAGCGGAAGACGTAGGTGCCCGACTCGGTGTCCTCACACAACCTGACGACCAGGTCGCATGTCCCCAGCTCGACGTCGCCGCAGTCGCCGCACGTGGCGCGGATCAGGGTGGCCATCGATCTCCTCGGTGTGGTCGTGTCCGATGAGAGCGTCGCAACGCGCCATCATGACGCCGTTCCGACGCCGCCATGGTGACTGCCCGGAGAGATCCTCGATGCCCACCCGTGTTCCTGCCGCCGTCACGCCGCCCTATGCCTTCGCGCACCGCGGGGCCCGTGCGCATGCGCCGGAGAACACGCTGGATGCCTTCGTGCTCGCCCTCCGGCTCGGGGCCACCGGCCTGGAGAGCGACGTCTGGATCACCGCCGACGGCGAGGCCGTGCTCGACCACGACGGCCTGGTCGGCCGGCGCCCCCGCCGCCGCCCGATCGCCACGGTCGACCGGCGCGATCTCCCGGCCCACATCCCGACCCTGGCCGACCTCTACGCCACCTGCGGCACCGCGCCCCAGGTCTCGCTCGACGTGAAGGACGCCGCGGCCTTCGACCGGGTGGTCGACGTGGCCCGGGCCGCGGGCGACGGCGCCCTCGGCCGCCTGTGGCTGTGCCACCCCCGCTGGGAGCAGGTCGCCGAGTGGCGGAACCGCTGCGGAGAGGTGCGATTGGTCGACTCGACCCGGCTCGACCGCATCAAGGAAGGCGCCGAGCGCCGGGCCGCCACGCTCGCCGCCAAGGGCGTGGACGCCGTCAACCTGCACCACCTCGACTGGACCGGCGGTCTCACGACCCTGTTCCACCGGTTCGGGGTGCTGGCCTTCGGCTGGGACGCCCAGACGCCACGGGTGCTGGCCGAGCTGGTCGACGCCGGCGTCGACGGCATCTACAGCGACCACGTCGACCGCTTGGTCGAGGCCGTCGCCGCCGCCTACCCGCCGAGTGAGCGCGACTGACCGCCCCACGTCACAGCCACCCGAGGTCGCTGAGGGGCAGCACCTTCACGACGGCACGCCCCACGATGGAGTCCTCGTCGATCGGCCCGAAGACGCGGCTGTCCTCACTGTCGGTGCGGTTGTCGCCCATGACGAAGACCTTGCCCTCGGGGATGGTCGTGAGGGGAAGGTTGTCGGTGGCGGTGTCGTCCACCAGGTAGGGCTCCTCGATGCGCTCCCCGTTGACGTAGACCTTGCCGTCGCGCCCCTCGATGGTGTCGCCCTCGACGGCGATCACGCGCTTGATGAGGTCCTTGATCTCGTCCTCGCCGCCGTGGGAGGCGGCCGGCGGGCGCCGGAACACGACCACGTCGCCCCGGTGCACGTCGTGCAGCTTGTACGAGAGCTTGTTGACCAGCACGCGGTCACCGACCTCCAGCGTCGGGACCATCGAGGGCGAGGGGATCCAGAAGGCCTGGACGAAGAACGCCTCGACGACCAGCGCGATGAGGACCCCGCCGCCGATGACGGCGACCCACTCGAGGATCGTCCGGCGCAAGCTCCGCGGCGGCGGAGTCCCGACGGATCCGCCCCCGGGCCCGTCGCCGCGACCGCCGTCGTCGCCGCCACCCCGGTCGCCGTCGCCGCGACCGTTGCCGTTGCCGGCCGCGTCGAGGGCACCCTCGCGGACCGTCCCCATCCAGGCCGCGCCGCGGCCGGATGCGGGCGGCCGGGACGGGCCGTCCCCACCCCGCTCGGAGGCGAGGTGCCGGGGCCGATCGGCCCAGCGCGCGACCACCCGGTC
>DASSGC010000820.1:0-3213 GCA_035693765.1 Acidimicrobiales bacterium | reverse complement strand
GAGACCTTTTCGACGTAGGGGTCGTGGAGGGGGACGGCGACGGCGTTGCGTCCACGCGGGCGTGCGCTTCCCATGGCTGCATCCTACCGCCGCAAGGGCGTCAAGGCAAGGCCGTCAAGGTTGCCTGGCGTCAAGGGCACTGCCGGGTCGCGCCTGACGGTCAGGCCGCGTGGGACGCCGCCCAGGCCACCAGGTCGTCGGCGGGCAGGGTGTTGACGATCTGCCCGGCCGCGATGTGGTGGCGGGCGGCCTTGTCGCAGCCGTAGGCCTGCCACTCCATCTGCCCCGGGGCGTGGGCGTCGGTGTCGACGGCGAACCGCAGGTCCCACTCCAGCGCCAGCTCGACCAGCTCGTCGGGCGGGTCCTGGCGCTCCGGGCGGCAGTTGATCTCCAGCGCCGTGTCGAACTGGGCGCAGGCGGCGAACACGATCTCGGCGTCGAAGACCGACGGGGGCCGGCCCCGGCCGACCACCTTGCGGCCGGTGCAGTGGCCCAGGATGTCGACGTGCGGGTTGGCGACCGCCGTCACCATGCGCCGGGTCATCTCGGCCCGGTCCATGCGCAGCTTCATGTGCACGCTGGCCACCACCACGTCGAGCCGCGCCAGGAGGTCCTCGCGCTGGTCGAGCCGTCCGTCGGGCAGGATGTCGACCTCGATGCCGGTCAGGATGCGGAACGGCGCGAGCTTGTTGTTCAGCGTGTCGATCTCGTCGAGCTGGGCCCGCAGCCGGTCGGCGGTCAACCCGTGGGCCACCGTCAGGCGGGGGGAGTGGTCGGTCATGACCATGTAGTCGTGGCCGAGCGCCATGGCCGTGCGGGCCATCTTCTCGATCGGCGCGCCGCCGTCCGACCAGGTGGAATGCGTATGGCAGTCGCCCCGGAGCGCCGCCCGCAGGTCGGCACCCTCGCCGGCATCGATGACCGTGGTGCGCTCCAGCTCGGCGAGGTAGTCCGGCGTCTCGCCGTCGAGGGCGGCGCCGATCACCCGGCCCGTGGTGGGGCCGATGCCGGCCAGGTCCGTCAGCTTGCCGAGGCGGTGGAGGCGGTCGAGCTCGTCGTCGCCGGTGGCGAGCACGACGTCGCGTGCCCGGACGAAGGCCCGGACCTTCTGGCTCTCCGCCAGGGCGCGGTCGAGCAGGTAGACGATGCGGTCGAGCGCGTCGGCGGGGTGCACGTCCTCTGTCTACCGCTCCCTACCCGAGACGGAAGCCGACCTCGACGCTGGCCGCCAGGGTCAGCTCGCCCGGGGTCAGGTCCTCGGCCGGCTCGGCGGCCGCCGCGCCGCCGGCGGCGACCATGGCCTGCAGGCGGACGGGTGCGCCGGGCGCCGGCGGCGACGACCCGGCGAGCCGCAGGCCCGGCTCGGCCACCCATGCCACCGGCCCCAGCGTGAGGCCGAGCGCCCGGGCGTAGGCCTCGGCCCGCCGCCGGGCGTCCGCCGCGGCGCCCTCCCGGGCCGCGTCGTGCGCGGGGTTGTCCGGGGCGAGCGACCAGCGGGGGCCGGTGACGGCGGCGCCCGCCTCCACCAGCCCGGCCATGAGGCCGCCCAGGGCGTCGAGCCCGCGGACGTCGACCAGCGTGGTGCGGAACGCGCGCCAGCCCGTCCGGACGTCCTGGCCCTTGTGCCAGCGGCTGCGGGGCTGCACGCCGAGGGCCGCCACCACGCTGCGGGCGATGGCGTCGGCGTGGCCGGCCAGCACCGCGTCGACCCGGGCGGCGACCGCGGCGCGGGCCTGGTAGGCGGCCTCCAGCTGGGTGTGGTCCGCCGTGATCTCCACCCGTAGCGTCGCCTCGTCGGGCAGGGCCCGGACCTCGCCGGAGCCCCGCACCACGATCTCCTGCTCCATCCGGCGGACGCTACCGCCGGTCGGCGCACCACCGGGGTGCGGGCCGGGGTGCGGGCCGGCCGGTCGGGGTCAGTAGCCTCGCGGGGTGGAACGGTTCGGGTTCGTCGGTCTCCCCAACGCCGGCAAGTCGTCGCTGTACAACGCGCTGGCGGGCGGAGGCGCGCTGGCCGCGCCCTACGCGTTCGCCACCCGCGATCCCAACACCGGCGTGGCCAAGGTGCTCGATCCCCGGCTCGATGCCCTGGCCACCATGTCGGCCAGCCGCAACGTGGTGCCGGCCAGCGTCCAGTTCGTCGACATCGGCGGCCTGGTCGAGGGGGCCAGCAAGGGCGAGGGGCTGGGCAACCGGTTCCTGGCCAACATCCGCGAGGTCGACGCCGTGGTGTACGTGCTGCGGGCGTTCGAGGACGGCGAGGTGCCCGGCTCGTCCGACCCGCTGGAGCACCTGCGGGTGCTGGAGCTGGAGCTGACCCTGGCCGACCTCGAGGCGGTCGAGAACCAGATCACCAAGCGGCGCAAGGCGGCCAGGGCGGATCGCACCCTGGCCGACGAGGTGGCCGCCCTCGACGCCGCCGAGGAGGTGCTGGGGGGCGGCACGCCGCTGTACCGCAGCGAGCTCGACGCCGGGATGCGGGACCTCCTGCGGCCGTACTTCCTCCTGACCAACCGGCCCGTGCTGGCCGTCGTCAACATCGGCGAGGACCAGATCGAGGACGTCGCGGCGGTGATCGCCCCGGTGGAGGCCGAGCTGGCGGGCAAGGCCGAGGTGCTCGGCATGTGCGTCCAGCTCGAGGCCGAGGCCGCCCAGCTCACCCTGGAGGAGCGGGCGGAGATGCTGGAGGCGCTCGGCCTGGGGGAGGGCGCGCTGACCCGCTTCGTCCACGCGGCCTACCACCTGCTGGGCCTGCGCACGTTCTTCACCACCGGCGAGAAGGAGTCGCGGGCGTGGACCTTCCGTGCCGGGTGGAAGGCGCCCCGCTGTGCCGGCGTGATCCACACCGATTTCGAGAAGGGCTTCATCCGGGCCGAGGTCATCCACTGGGACGAGCTGGTCGACATCGGCTCGTGGTCCAAGGCCCGCGAGGTCGGCAAGCTGCGGATCGAGGGCAAGGACTACGAGGTGGCCGACGGCGACGTGATGGAGATCCGCTTCAACGTGTAGCCGGCAGCTCGACCTGCCGCCTGACCTGGCGATCCTTGCCCGGGCGGTCACGTCGCCGCCTCGTCGGTCCTCAGCTTGTCCTCACCCGCCAGCGCCACAGCCTGGTCGATGGCCTGGCGAATCCGGTCCTCATCGCCCGGCCACAGGTGCACGTAGAGGTTCAGCGTCGTGGCCGACGACGCATGGCCGAGCGCCTTCTGCACC
>DASSGC010000819.1:0-2124 GCA_035693765.1 Acidimicrobiales bacterium | reverse complement strand
TCGCAGCCCGTCGCCTGGGGCCAGCCGAGACGGGTCGCAACCTCGGGCCCGACCTGGCCGGTCTCGCCGTCGAGCGCCGAGATGCCGCACATCACGAGGTCGGCGCCGAGTCGATCGATCGCCGCCGCGAGGGCGTTGGCCGTCGCCCACGTGTCCGAGCCGGCCAGTGCCCGATCGCACAGCAGGAAGGCGCGCGACGGCGTCGGCCATCATGCGGGTGAGGTATCCGGTGCCCCAGCCGACGTCGAACACCCAGTTCCCCCGACGGGCACCGCTCTCCGCGACCAGCCGGGTGAAGACACGGCGTCGACGGCCGCCGAAGAAGACCGCTGCGAGGATGTCATAGCTGAGTCCAGGTCGGCGTAGCGAGGGGCCGGCCCAGCGGTCGGTGGGCGTGCCCGCCACGACGACCGTGAACCCCGCTCAGCTGTCAGTGGAGAGCAACTGCCGATCCAGCATCGGTCGCGACCTGCGTCCTGCAACCTGCGGCCCGGCGCCGGTAGGGATCAAGGCTCCCCGATCCGCGCGGGCGCTCCGCACGGCCCGCGCTGCGCGTGTTCGTCGGCCAGAGCGAGGCCGAATCACCGACGGGATCATCGGCCCAGTACCCCACGACCCGCGGCCCTGCCCGGCGCCGTGCCGTCGGCAGGTCAGATCCCGGAGCGCGGGTGACCGACGGGCAGCAGGTAGCGGGGTTCGTGGCCGTCTGGCAGGGCAAGAACTCTCGCGACGGCGTCGTCGTCGAACGCGCCGATTGGAACGGCGACGAGATTCATGGCGACGGCCTGGAGAAGCACGTTCTGCGCCGCATGCCCCGCCTCGAGGTCGACATACCGCCGGGCCCGGTCGCCGTACCTGGCGGTACGGCTGGGGACGGCGACGACGGCGATGACGAAAGGGGCCTGCCCGATCGACTCCTGGTCGAGCGCGGCGGCCATCAAGGCTGGTCGCAGATCACGCTCGGTGGTGACCTCGGCACGGTGGTCCTCGGGGACGTAGTGGAGAGCGCGCCTGGAGGTCACGCCGTGCACTTCGAGCGGGTAGAGCGCGCCCGCTGACGGTGCGGTGCGGCCGCCCCAGTCGGCGGTCACGCCCTGGGCAGCCCACAGGAGCTGGCCGATCTCGGCGTCGGTGAGGGGTCGGGCGGCGAACTCGCGCACGGATCGCCGGTGCGAGAGCGCGACCTCCAGCGGGATAGCACTCTCGGTGGGGCCCGGATAGTCGACGTGTGCGGGTGGGCTCGGCGAGGCTGTCATCCGATCCTCCTCCCCGGGCTGGGGCATCCGAGGGCCGCCGACATGGTCGAGGCCGTGAGACCCCCGATGAAGACCCGCCTCGTGACCGTTGCGCCCGCAGGGCTCCAGGAGGTGGGTCTGCAGCACCATGGTCCGGCCGGCATCATCCCTTGCCGGGATGCCGCAGGCCGTGCCGGTGCTTGGCGAACGGGCGTTCGCGAACAGGCGGCGGCGCGGGCTCCTCCAGGACGCCGGCCGTCATCCGCATGTGCTGATGGCCTGGAGCGTGCGATTCGTCAGCGACCGGCACCGGTGTCGTCGACGGCGCTTCGTTCGCTACCGACGGCATGATTGCGTCGACCATCCCCTCGGCCGCCCGACGAAGCCGGGCACGGCGGCGCGCCCGCAGCAAGGCGCGCACGCCGACCGCGCCAACGGCCGCACTCACGGCCACGTACCTGCTGCGATTGCCCATGGGCGGCCTCCTCGTTGCATCCTTCAGATAGCCCGCGTTCGAAGCGTTCCCCCCGAGGCAAACGTCCTGTTCGAGGTGGCGATCCAGCACGCCGTGGCACAGGTCGCCGAGGTCGAACTCTGCCGATGCGCAGGCCGACCGGTGCGGAAGCATCGCCCTGATCGAGTGCCTGTGACCGCTCTAGCTCGTCTCGGGCTGTCATCGCGGTGGCAGGGTACAGCTCTCCCGACTCGACCAGCGATGGGCCCACGCGGTGATCCCCACGTAGGGGCCGTGGTCCGCGCGGCCATCACGTGGCGCGCCGAGCCGGGGCCGTGGTGGCGCACGCCGAGACACGCGATGGTGCATGGCCAGATTTGGGACCGTCGCCTCTGGGCCGGAGAGGAGCAGGGTGAAACGTTCGCCGTGGTACCC
>DASSGC010000818.1:0-2308 GCA_035693765.1 Acidimicrobiales bacterium | reverse complement strand
CGCTCCCAGAACGTCCGGGCCCGGCGTCGTGGTTCGGGTGGCGGAAGTCGGCGAGCGTGCCGAGGAGCCGTGCCGCGGCTGCGACCTCCTCGTCGCAGATCTCGTGGCCCATGCCCTCGAACACGGTGAGTTGCACGTCGGCGCACCGGTCGGCCAGGACGGTCGCGGACTCCTGCACCCGGGGCAGGGGCACCCATCCGTCGACATCGCTCGTGCCGAGGTACACGGGGGTGCCGGCGAGCGAACCGCCCCGCCACGTCGTGCCCGGCGGGCCGATCAGGCCGCCGGTCAGCCCGATGATGGCGCCGTAGCGCGCGGGGTGACGCGCGGCGTACTCCAGGATGGCGCAGGCGCCCTGGGAGAACCCGACGAGGGCAACCCGGGACTCCGGCACCCCGCCCGCCACCGCCTCGGCGACGAGCGCGCCAATGCGCTCGAGAGTCCATGACAGCCACGGTTCGTTGGTCTCCAACGGATCCATGAACCGGCCGGGATACCAGCTGGCTCCGGCCGCCTTCGGGACCAGGAAGCAGACGGGCAGCGCTGGGAGGCGGTCGAGCAGGTGCTCCCGCATGAAGTCGGCGTCCTGGTCCCGCCCGTGCAGGACGACCGCGACCGTGTCGGCGGTGTCCGCGCCGAGGCGCTGCACCGCCTCGGCCAGGTGGGGGTTCTGCACCAGGACCCGTCAGTACCGCAACGGCTCGAGGGTCCCCATGATCCACTCGCGCTGGTCGGCGAACACCGGCGGCACCTGGAACTCGCGGCCGAGGGCGTCGGCGGCCTCATCGATCGTGAACCCATCTTGCTTCGAGACCGTCGCCTCGAACAGCGCCCCTGCCGGCGTGCGCACGTAGACCGAGTCGAAGTAGCCCCGGTCCTTGCGGTCGGACACGTCGGTGTAGCCGAGCCCCTCGAGGCACGCCTTGACGTCGTCCTGCACGTCGAGCGACTCGACCTGGAAGGCGGTGTGGTGGACGATGCCCTCGCCGAAGGTCCACGTGCCCGGCGCCAGGTTCGGCTCGCGGACGAAGTCGACGATCCGTCCGGTGCCGCCCTCGCCGACCTCGTAGCGGAGGTAGTCGCCGTCCTCGGCGGTCAGGGACCCGTTCCAGCCGTCCTGCATGAACTCCATCGACGACTCGAAGTCGTGCACGGACACCGTCACACCGTGGGTGCCTCGGACTGCGTGCTCGATCGGCACGGGACCCCTCGTGTGCGGCGTGCGCTCGTCACCAGCGACCGCGACCAGCTCATACTCGATGCCAGAGGGATGCGCGAACCGCAGGACCTTCTCCCCGAAGCGCTCGTCCTCGACGGCATCGATGCCGGCCCCGGCAAGCCGGCGCTGCCAATGGTCGAGGGACCCGTCGGGCACCGAGAGGCAGACGGCCTTGGTCTGGTTCGTGCCCCGGCGGCCCATCCGGCCCGACTGGCGCATCGGGAAACACGTGATGAGGGTGCTCTCGTCGCCCATGTCGTTGCCGTAGTACAGGTGGTAGATCGGCACGGTGCCGTCGTAGAGCGCGGTCTTCTTGACGCTCTTCATGCCGAGGACCTGGGTGTGGAAGTCGTAGTCCTCCTGGGCGTCACCCACGCAAAGCGTCAGGTGATGGTGCCGCTGGATCGCCGTGTTCGCTGTCATGTCGTTCCCCCCGGTGGTCGTCTACCTCGTCGATGGTGCGGGCGGTCGGGGCATGGGGCAGCCGGACGCGATGCGACTGCAGGTGGTGAGCGCGTCGAGCGTGCCGCAGGCGATCTCCAGGTCGAACCGCTGTGTGCGTGTGCTGAAGATCGTGCCGATCATCGCTCCCTAGTGTACGCACAGTGGCAATACGTCCGCTAGACGGTCAACTCCGCGGGTGGGACTGGCGCAGATCACTGACGTCGGCCGCCCAGCACCGAACCGCCCTGGGTCTGATGGAGGCCCTGACACACTCGGGTGGGGTCATGACTGGGAATCGGGCGATCACACGGTTTCGGCGAACGCCGTGCCGCATCTTCGCTGCGCTGTGTATCAGCGTCTTCGTGGTGATCGGGGTCACGGGCGCGACGCTCTCCGACGCGGAGTTCGAGACGCAGTCCGTGTACGACAGCGACTCCGGGGCGGCGTACGGACTGCGAGCCTTCTCCGGAGCGATGACGCGCCGTCGTCCAGCTCGAGGACGACCCTGCCGGACACGACGTACTCGAAGTCGATCGTGACGGTGGTGTGCATGCCGGGGTTGTCCGGCTCATTGTGGTCGTGGAGCCCCGGCAGCGCGGCCTCGAGCTCGGTGAATGCAGCCTGCATGTCGATCCCCTCGGCCAG
>DASSGC010000817.1:0-5240 GCA_035693765.1 Acidimicrobiales bacterium | reverse complement strand
GCGGCGGCGACGGTTGCGGCGGGTGCCGGGTCCCCGGCCGAGGGGGCCGAGGGCGAGGCTGCGCCGCGGGCGCGCAGGGCGGCGGGGCGCAAGGCCGCATCCGGCAGGACCGGGGCCGCCACCGGCGAGGCCGCCGCCGGCGAGGTCGACGCGAGCGAGGCGGCGACCGGTGGAGCGTCGCGGACGCGGAAGGCCGCCACCCGCAGGACCTCGGCGGGGGGAGACGGGCCGGCCGGCGACGAGCCGGCGACCCCGGCGCCCCGGGCACGGAAGTCCGCGGCACGCAGGACGGCGGCGACCGACGACGCACCGGCGCCCGCCCGGAAGGCGGCCGCCCGGAAGGCGCCGGCCAAGTCACCGGCCAACGCCACGGCCGCCACGGCCGGCACCAGGTCCACGGCCAGGAAGTCGGCGGCGCGCACGCCGTCGCCGCCACAGGCGGCCGGCGACGCCGCCTCGACCGCCGGCGACGCCGCCGCCGACGTGGTCGCTCTCCCCACCGGGGGCGGCGCCCCGCAGGCGTCGGCCGCCGGCGCCTGACCCCACGGTAGGGTTGCGCGCTCGTGCGCATCGCCACCTGGAACGTCAACGCCCTCAGCGGCGAGCGGATCGAGCGGGTCGTCGGCTGGCTCGGCATCGCCGAGCCCGACGTGCTGTGCCTGCAGGAGACCAAGACGACCGACGCCGCCTTCCCGGCGCTCGACTTCCACGCGCAGGGCTACGACAGCGTCCACCACGGCGAGGGCCGCTGGAACGGCGTCGCCATCCTCAGCCGCGTCGGCCTCGACGACCCGGTGTCCGGCTTCGCCGACGGGGAGCCGGCCGACGGCGAGGCCCGGCTGGTCACGGCCACGTGCGGCGGCGTGCGGGTGTCGTCGGTCTACGTGCCCAACGGGCGCGAGGTCGGGAGCGACCACTACGCCTACAAGCTGCGCTGGCTGGCCCGGCTGCGGGCGCACCTCGCGGCCGACGTCCCCCCGCCCGGCGCCGCGTCCCGGCCGGCGGCCGTGTGCGGCGACTTCAACGTCGCCCCCGACGATCTCGACCTGTGGAGCCCCCGGGCGTTCGAGGGATCGACGCACGTGACGCCGGAGGAGCGGGCCGCGGTCGCCGAGCTGGAGGCGCTGGGCCTGCGGGACGTGTTCCGCGAGCGCTACCCGGGGGTCGAGGGGCTGTTCAGCTGGTGGGACTACCGGGCGGGCAACTTCCCCAAGCACCGGGGCATGCGGATCGACCTGCTGCTGCTGTCGTCCGACATCGCCGACCGGGTGACCTGGGCGCTCGTCGACCGCAACGCCCGCAAGGGGGCCAAGCCGAGCGACCACGCCCCGGTCTTCGTGGACGTCGACGTCACCGGCTAGACCAGGGGTCATCCCCCGATCGCTCACGACCAGCGAGGACGCGAGCCATGCCCGACCTGCCCGCCGAGCTCCCGCTCGACGACTTCCGCGAGCGCATCGCCGGCCCCGGTTCGCCGGAGTGGCCCGAATGGCTGGAGAGGTTCTCGACCGGCCCCGTGTCGCCCCGCCGGGTGCAGCTCCATCGCACCGGCGACGCGCTGCGCCGCATCGTCCACCGGCTGCACGGCAGCCCGGCACCCGACGACGAGCTGGCGCGCGCCGCCGACGAGCTGGAGCGCCTGGCCGACCGGCTCGACGCCTTCCCCAGCGGCTCGCTCTACGAGGGCCTGGGCGAGGCGACGCTGGCCGGCGACGACTCCGCCGCCTTCTTCGACCACAGCCCGATGCTGGGCCGGGCCAACCCGCTGGCCCCGCCGGTGGAGCTGTGGGCCGACGGCGACACGATGCGCGGCCGGATCACGTTCGGGTCGGCCTACGAGGGTCCGCCCGGCTGCGTCCACGGCGGCTTCGTCGCCGCCGCGTTCGACGAGATGCTCGGCTCCGCCCAGTCGCTCGCCGGGCGGCCCGGCATGAC
The DNA here is from genome assembly GCA_035693765.1 of Acidimicrobiales bacterium. GTDB lineage: Bacteria > Actinomycetota > Acidimicrobiia > Acidimicrobiales > VFJN01 > ZC4RG19. Next base: position 3,305 of record DASSGC010000817.1, on the reverse strand, counting down.
CGGCCGCCTGACCGTGCACTACCGGAGCCCCACGCCGCTCCACACCGAGCTGGTGTTCGCGGGCCACGTGGCGGACGTGTCCGGCCGCAAGACCCTCACCGTGGGCACCCTGCACGCCGGCGATCGCCTGTGCGCCGAGGCCGAGGGCCTGTTCATCGCCATCGACTTCGAGAGGATGGCCGAGATGCGCCGCCAGCGCGAGGAGGCGCAGGGCGCGGCCGACTGAGGCCGACCGGGCCGACCTCGCAGGCGGCCGGGGGCGTGCGCGGCGGCGCCGTCACCCGGTGTGGCTCGCGGCGTAGCGGTCCACCAGCGGGGCCTCGCCAGACAGGTACTCCCGCAGCCCCGACACGATCGCCCGCTCGACCGCTGGTCCCACGACCAGGGCCTTCACCTGCAGCCTGCCGATCACCGTCCGCACGCTGCCGCCGTTGGTCCGGTCGGTGACGGTGCACGCGCCCGACGACCGCAGCCGGTCCCGGTAGTGGTCGGGGACGAGCCGGTAGTCGACGGTGCGGGCGGCCAGGTCGTGGGTGCTGTGCTCGACCCAGGTCAGCTTGCGGGGGTCGAGCACGGCGGTCACGGCCGGCGACAGGTCGCCCACGAACCGGTAGCGGATCTGCAGCCGCACGACGTCGCCGTCGACCTGCCGGTCGAGCACCTCCGGTGTGTCGAGCTTGGGCAGCCCGGCCAGGTGGGGGTACAGCTCGGCCGATGCGTAGGCCTGGGCCAGGACGTCGCCGCTCCCGGCGAACACCTGGTCGACGGAGAAGTCCATCAGCCGGACTCCGTCGCCACCAGGTCGCGCAGCGCGGCCAGCAGTCCCGGGCCCACCCGGGCGGCCAGCAGCCGGCCCATGCCGGGCACCGCCACCAGCTCGTCGTGGGAGGTGGGCCGCCGTGCCGCGATCGCCTCGAGCAGGTGGTCGTCGACGAGGGCCGGCGGCTCGACACGGGCGGCGCGGGCGCTCGCCTCCCGCCAGGCGCGGAGCGCGGCGAGCGCCGGCGACGCGGGCGGCGCGGTCGCCGCCGGCCGGGACCGCTGCTCGGCCAGCAGGGCACGCTGGGCCGCCAGGTGCGACCGCCAGTCGGCGGGCGGCCCCGCCGACTGCTCGGCGGCCTGGCGTTGGCGTTCGGCCAGGCCGGTCAGCCACGGGCTCGGCCGCCGGTCGGCGGGCTTGCCCCCGAAGGTGCGTTGCGCGGCCCAGGTGCACCGCAGCTCGTCCTCCGCCCGGGTCATGGCCACGTACAGCAGCCGGGCCTCCTCGGCCCGCTGGGCCGTGGTGCGGGCGTGGGTGATGGGCACCAGCCCGTCCTCCAGCCCGGCCAGGTGGCCGAGCGGCCACTCCAGGCCCTTGGCGGCGTGGAACGTGGCCAGGGTGACCGCGTCGGCCCGCTCGTCGCCGCCCTCGGACTGCAGCGTGGCGACCAGCCACGACGCGAACCCCGCCGCGCTGGCGCCGGGGTCGAGGCGCAGGTGGTCCTGCGCCATCTGGACGACGAGCGCCAGCCCGTCGCCCGCGGGCCCACGCGGCCCGTCCTCGCCGCCGTCGGCGGCGTCGCGGCGGTCGGCGGCCAGGGCGTCGAGGTCGGGCAGGCAGGCGGCCAGCGTGGTGCCGCTGCGGCGCAACAGGTCGAGGGCGGCCGTGACGTCCCGGCGGCCGAGCAGGGCGTCCGAACCCCGCACCCGGTGGGGGACGCCGACCCGGCGCAGGGCCTCCGCCAGCAGCGGGATCTGGGCGTGGGTGCGGACGAGCACCGCCTGCGACGACCACCGGGCGCGGGGACCCCGCCGGTCGCGCACCGCCCGGGCGATGGCCACGGCCTCGTCGCTGTCGGTGGGGTGGCGTTCCAGCCGCACCGGTGGCCCGTCCGGCCGCGTGGCCCGCACCGTCCGGTCGCCCGCGCCGGCCACCCGCAGCACCTCGGCCGCCGACCCCAGGATCTGCGGCGTCGACCGGTAGTTCCCGTCGAGCGCGACGACCTCGGCCGGCGGGTACAGCCGGCGGAACTCCTGGAGGAACCCGGCGTCGGCCCCGTTCCAGCCATAGATCGCCTGGTGGGGGTCGCCGACGACGCAGAGGTCGTAGCCCGGGCCCCGCCAGGCGTCGAGCAGGCGGAGCTGCAGGGGGTTCACGTCCTGGAACTCGTCGACGAAGAGGTGCTGGAACCGCCAGCGCTGGGCGGCCGCGAACGCGGGGTCGCTCTCGAGCAGGTGGCAGCACAGCCGCAGCAGGTCGTCGAAGTCGACCATCCGGGCCTTGCGCTTGTCGTCCTCGTAGGCCCGGTAGAGCTCGGCCACCCGGTCCGGGGCCGTGGGGGTGCGCCGGCGGGCGGCGGCGGCCGCCGCCGCGTAGCCGTCGGGCCCGACCAGCCGCGCCTTGGCCCACTCGATCTCGGTCGCCATCTGGGCGACGGTCACGGGGGCACCGGCGACCACCTTGCCGAGCAGCGGGCCCTTGCGCACCAGCAGGGCGGGGGCGGGTCGCCCCTCGTCGGCCCAGCGCGACCGGAGCTGGGCGAAGGCCACCCCGTGGAACGTGCCGGCCGCCACGCCGGACCGCAGTCCCAACCGCGCCAGGCGGTCGCGCAGCTCGCCCGCGGCCCGGCGCGTGAAGGTGAGGGCGAGGACGTGGCTGGCGTCGGCGTCGCCGGTCTCGACCCGCCAGGCGATGCGCCGGGTGAGCACCCGCGTCTTGCCCGACCCGGCGGGGGCGAGGATGGCCAGCGGCCGGGCAGGCGAGGTCACGGCCCGGACCTGGGCCTCGTCGAGGTCGTGGAGGAGCGCGTCGGCCACCGCCGCAGACGGTAATCGGGCGCGTACGATTCCGGCGGTGATCGACGTGCCGCCCGACCGGTTCGACGAGCTGGTGGGCGAGGCGCTCGACGGCATCCCCGCCGACCTGGCCCGGACGATGGACAACGTGGCGGTCATCGTCGAGGACGGCAGGCCCGGGGGGCGGCTGCTCGGGCGCTACGTCGGCGTGCCGCTCACGAAACGGGGCGCCTGGTACGGGGCGGGCGGGCTCACGATGCCCGACCGCATCACGATCTACCGCCTCCCCATCTGCGGCCTGTGCGCGTCGGAGGACCAGGTCGTCCGCCAGGTGCGGGTCACGGTGGTCCACGAGGTCGCCCACCACTTCGGCATCGACGACCACCGCCTCACCGAGCTCGGCTGGGCCTGACCCCGCCCGCCGCAGGGCGGGCAAACCGGGTGACGGCGGGCGGGCGGTGTCGGTAGAGTTCCCGGCGTGTCCACACCTCTCCCGGGCCAGGCCGCCGAGACGGCCTGGCGATCGAAGG
>DASSGC010000816.1:0-5632 GCA_035693765.1 Acidimicrobiales bacterium | reverse complement strand
TCGACCTGCACGGAGGCCACGAGCGCGCCCTGGTCGACGCGCCCGCCCGGTTCGACGAACCAGGTGACCAGGACGCCCTCGTCCACCTCCTCGGACATCTGGGGGAACAAGACGTCGGTAGCCATGGGTCTCCTCGCAGTCGACCGGTGGGCTCCGGCGGCGGCGGCGGACCGCTCGCCCTCGGGTCGGGTCAGCGGCCCACGAGCTGGCGCGCGGCCGTCGCGATGGTGTCGGCGTTGGGCAGGCAGAACTGCTCGAGCGGCCTGCTGTAGGGGATCGGCACGTCGGGGTAGGCCACCCGGGCGGGTGGTGCATCGAGGTAGTCGAACGCCCCCTCGATGGCGGTGGTGATCACCTCGCCCGACATGCCGAAGCTGCGGTAGTCCTCGTCGACGACCAGCAGGCGCCGGGTGCGCCGCACCGACTCGACGATGGCCTCGCGGTCGAGGGGCACGAGCCCGCGGAGATCGAGCACCTCTGCCTCGATGCCGTCCCGGGCCAGTCCGTCGGCCGCGTCGAGCGCCCGGTGCACCATGAGCGACAGGGTGACGATGGTGACGTCCGAACCGGGACGCTTGATGTCCGCCGTGCCGATGGGGATCGTGTACGGCTCCTCCGGCACGTGGTCGGTCGCCCGCGGGTTCGGCGTCATCCACCCGAGCCCCATGATCCCCTTGTGGAACATGTAGAGCACCGGGTTGTCGTCGCGGATCGCCGAGGTCATCAGCCCCTTGGCGTCGTAGGGGGTGGAGGGGACCACGACCTTCATGCCGGGGAGATGGGCGAAGGTGCCGTACAGCGCCTGCGAGTGCTGGGCGCCGTCCCCGTAGCCGCCGCCGATCGCGGTGGTCACGACGACCGGGACCGACAGGTTGCCGCCGGACTCGTAGTGGATCTTGGCCATGTGGTTGTAGATCTGGTCCATGCACACCCCGAAGAAGTCGACGAACATCAGCTCGGCGACGGGACGCATGCCCTGCAGGGCCGCGCCGACGGCAGCGCCGATGAACGCGGTCTCCGAGATCGGGGTGTCCATGATCCGATCGGGCCCGAACCTGTCCAGCAGCCCCTCGGTGGCTCCGAAGATGCCGCCGTAGGCGCCGATGTCCTCGCCCATCACGAAGACGCTCGGGTCACGCGCCATCTCCTGGGCGATGGCCTCGCTGATCGCCTTCGCGGTGGTCAGGAGCCGCTTGGTCTCGGTGATCTGTGCCATGGCAACGGTTCCTTCCCGTCAGGCGAACACATGGTCGAGGGCCGACGCGGCCTCGGGGTACGGGCTCGAGCGGGCGAAGTCGATCGCCTCGTCCACCTCGGTGCGGGCAGCCGCCCAGGTCGCCGCGGCCTGCTCGTCGGACATGACCTGGTTGTCGGCGAGCTGCTGCTCGAAGCGGCTGATCGCATCACGCGCCTGCAGGCCCGCGATGACGTCTGCCGAGCGGTACACCTGCGGGTCACCCTCGAAGTGCCCCAGGAGACGATCGGTCTCGACCTCGACGAGCGAGGGACCGCCGCCCTGCCTCGCCCGACCGATCGCCTCGCCCGCGGCCTCGTAGACGCCGACCACGTCGTTGTCGGTGACGAGCACGCCGGGAATGCCGTAGGCCCCGGCCCGATCGGAGTTGTTGGGGATGGCTGTCGCCTTGTCCTTGGGCACGCTGATCGCCCAGGTGTTGTCCTCGCACACGAACACGACCGGCAGCCGCCAGAGGGCCGCCAGGTTCAGCGACTCGTGGAACGCCCCCTGGTTGGCTGCCCCTTCGCCGAAGAACGACACGGCCACGTCGTCACGGCCCTGCTTCTGGAACGCCAGCGCGGCGCCGACGGCGGTCGGCATCCCCTCGGCGATGATGCCGCTGCACCCGAAGTTGGTCGCGGGGTCGAACAGGTGCATGTGGCCGCCCTTGCCGTGGCCGAGGCCGGCATCCTTGCCGAAGATCTCGGCCGCCAGCCGGCGCATGTCCATCCCGTGCGCGAGCGCGATGTGGTGCGGGCGATGTGTCGCCGTCACCGCATCCGAGGGACGGAGGTGGGCGCACACCCCGGCGGCCACGGGCTCCTGGCCCGCCGCCAGGTGCATCTCCCCGGGGATCGTGCCGGCGGCGATGTCGAAGGCCGGGGTCTTCCCCTCGAGGTATATCTCCTGGATCGTCTCCTCGAACACGCGGGCCCGGACCATCTGCCGGTGCAGGTCGCGCAGCACGTCATCCGTAGGCATCACGCCTCCCGTCCTCGTCGTCGCTCCGATGTCTGCGATGCCAGGGCCCGTGTCCGGGCTGCTGGCTGAACACGCCCTCCGCCGCCGCCTGCCTCACCAGGCCCGCGGCGTCGATCACCGTCGGGCCCTCCCCCACCAGCCGGACCCGCGCCCGCTGGCCGGGCTGGAGCACCGTCTCCCGCTCGCCGTCGAACGCCAGCGTCACCCGCCCGCCCCCGACCACGACCTCCTCCCCGGCGCCGACCGACTCCCACCCGGCCACCGAGAGCACGGCCAGGTGTCCCGGCCCGAGCGGCGCCAGCACATCGGTGCCCGGAGCACCGAACCGCAGCCGGACGGCTCCCCACCCGCCGTCGGGCCGCAGCATCCCGGCCACGCCGGCGAGACCCGTCACCGTCGGGTCGGTCCGGGTGACCACCGCCTCGACGAGCAACGCCGGGTCCCACAGCGCGTGCGCGCCCGCCCAGGGCTCGTCGACCACCGCGACGTCGACCAGCGCCCGTGTGTGGGGGATCCCGTCGACGTCGACGGCGAGGTAGGGCACCACCTGCACATGGGCGGCGTGGCGTCGCTGGTCGCGGGCGAACAGCCCCGCCGCCAGGCCCACGACGGTCGGGTCGACCGACGGTGCGAAGGCGTTGTTGGTGCCCCCGGGGAACGGTGCGAACACGACGTCGGGCCAACCCAGCGCCACGGCCCGGTTGGTGCCATCACCCCCGACGGTCACCACGCACGGCGTGCCGGCGTCGGCCAACCACGCTGCGGCGGCGACCGTTCCCCGCCGATCGACCGCCGGGCCCGGTGACGGGATCGGCCGCAGCGACGGCGTCCGTCCCGCCGACGGCAGGACGCCGGCGAGCAGCGTCCACGCCCGCTCGACGAGCTGGCAGGGCTCCGCCATGAACTGCACGTCGTCGACGCCGGCCGCGGCCAGCCCGCGCAGGACCCGGGCCACGATGTTCACCCGCTCGTGGACGTCGACGTTCCGGGCGAGGGACGTCAGCCGCCGCACGTCACGCGCCGCGACCGGGTTCACCACGAGCCCGACGGTCACGCGCACACGAGCCTCCTCGGCCCGGCCGCTCGCCGCATGCCCGCATGAAACCGCGGGCCGGCGCGCAGGGCAAGAGCAGGACTTCTCTACGACGTCTGTACTCGGTCCCGTCTGCGTCACGGGCGTCCGGCCGGACGGGGGCCGGGCTGTGGCCCGCGCACGAGCCGGCCGGGGCGGGCGCCCGTCGCCTCGTCGTGGTCGCGCACCACGACCCCGCGCTTCACGGTCGCCACGTATCCCCGGGACCGCTGGACCAGCCGCCGCCCCCCGGCGGGCAGGTCGTACGCCATCTCGGGGGCGGCGAGGCGGAGCCGGTCGAGGTCGATGACGTTGATGTCGGCGAGGTGGCCGGCCGCGAGGAGGCCCCGGTCCCGGAACCCGAACAGCTCGGCGGTGCGACGTGTCTGGAGGTTCACCGCGAGCTCGAGGGGCAGCCGCTCGCCGCGGGACCGGTCGCGCACCCAGTGCGTGAGCATGTACGTGGGGACGCTGGCGTCGCAGAGCAGCCCGCAGTGGGCGCCGCCGTCGCCCAGTCCCAGCACGACGTCGGGCTGCACCAGCAGTTCGGCCAGGGCCCGAAGGTCGCCGCGGGCGTAGCCGCCGAGCGGCATGTACAGCAGCGCACGGCCATCGCGTCCCAGCAGCAGGTCGTAGGCGACCGCTGCGGGGTCGCGACCCTCACGCCGGGCGCGGGCGGCGACGCTGTGGTCGGGCGGCGGCTCGTAGTCCGGCGGGTCCCCCAGCGGGAAGGTCCACTCCCAGGCCGTGTCGATGAACGCGGCGACGTCGGGATCCTCGATGCGCTCGCCGAGGATGGCGGCCCGCACCTCGGGCTGCCGCAGCCGGGCGACCCGCTCCGCCAGCGGGAGGTCGGCCAGCGGCGCGTAGGCGGCGTGGAGCATGAACGGGTGGGCGCTCGACTCGAAGCCGAACAGCACCGACGTCGGCCGCCCGCCCACCTGGGGGACGAGGCGCGCGCCGTCCCGGTTGGCGCGCCGCACCAGCTCCAGGATCGTGCGCCACCGGTCGGGGCTGGCGTGGTCCTCGCCGATGCCGAACGTGAAGCGGCATCCCGCCGAGCGCGACAACTCCGCCATCCAGGCCAGCTCGGCCTCGGGGTCGACCATGTCGCTGGCCAGCTCGAAGACCGGCGCCGCCCGCCCGGCCCCCATGAGCTCCTCCGGGGACGCCGTCGTGCCCGCGGCCAGCTCGCCGTCCTTGGCCCGGTGGATGATGGTGCGCGTCGTGGAGAAGCCGACGGCACCGGCGGCGACGGCCTCGTCGACGATGGCGCCCATGGCCGCGATGTCCTCGGGTGTCGCCGGCGCGTTGGCTGCACCCCGCTCGCCCATGACGTAGGCGCGCACCGCCCCGTGGGGCACCAGCGCACTCACGTCGAGGATGCGGGGCAGCCGCTCCAGCGCATCGAGGTACTCGGGGAAGCTCTCCCACCCCCAACGGATGCCCTCGGCCAATGCCGTGCCCGGGATGTCCTCGACGCCTTCCATGAGCTGGATCAGCCAGTCGTGGCGGTCGGGGCGGGCGGGGGCGAAGCCCACCCCGCAGTTCCCCATGACGATGGTGGTGACGCCGTGCCAGCTCGTGGGCGTGATCTCGGGGTCCCAGGTCGCCTGCCCGTCGTAGTGCGTGTGGATGTCGACGAACCCCGGCGTCACCGCCAGCCCCTCGGCGTCGATCTCCCGGCGCCCGCGGTCGTCGACCGCTCCGACCACCGTGATGCGCTGGCCGTCGACGGCGACGTCGGCGAGACGGCCGGGCGCACCGGAGCCGTCCACGACGTTCCCGTGGCGGATCACCAGGTCGTGCACGGCAAGCTCCCTCCCCCGGCCGCCCCTCCGCCGCCAGCCAACCACCGCCCGGCCGGGACGGCAATCGCCCGGCCGGGACGGCACTCGCTCGGCGCGCCGTCGGGCGACGCCTGCCGTGTCGACGACCGGTCGGGTGACCGCTGCTACTGCCGACCGCCGCAACGCCACGGCGGCCCTGAGGCCCCCGTGGCGTTCCGGTCGGTCGACGGCCTCAGCGGAGGCCGAGCTTCCTCGAGCAGGCCGGCCAGGCGCCCCAGCCCTGCCTGGCGAGCAGGTTCTCGGCGACCCGGATCTGCTCCTCGCGGGAGGCGCTGGCAGGGCTGCCGGAGCCACCCGCGGCGCGCCAGCTGCTCTGCGAGAACTGCAGCCCGCCGTAGTAGCCGTTGCCGGTGTTGATCGACCAGTTCCCGCCTGACTCACACTGCGCGAGCCGGTCCCACACGCTGCCCCCACCGCTGGTGGCCGGCGCGGGGGCTGCCGCCCGGGCGGGTGCAGGTGCGGCGGCGCGGCCGGCGGGCGCCGCCCCGTCGA
>DASSGC010000815.1:0-8913 GCA_035693765.1 Acidimicrobiales bacterium | reverse complement strand
GGGCCACCCGTTGTCGGCGTGGAACCGGACGTCGTGCCGGAGGATCGGGGGCAGGTCCTCCGGCTGCCAGCCCTCGACGAGCTCGATCCCGGCGAGGTCGTGCGTCGGACGGTCGAGCTCGAGGAGCAGCTGGAGGCTGTAGGCGATGCGCCCGGAGAGCACGGTGGGGTCACCGGTGCAGAGCGCCAGCGCCGCCTCCGCCATCGTCTCCACCGGTTCGCAGATGTCGTCGTAGGCCACGATCGACCCGGCCTGCACCCGGGGCGTGAGGATCGCGATCTGCGGCGTCAGCGCGTTGACGGCGATGACGCCCTCGTTCTCGCCGGCGGCGGCGACGGTCAGCCGGTTGAGCGCGGCCTTGGTGGCGCCGTACATCGAGCTCCCGTCCTTCGCCTTCCGGGCGAACGGTGGCCCGGGCGGCAGCTCGGCGCTGAAGCTGGTCAGGTTGAGGATCCATCCCCGCCCGCGCTGACGCATGCCGGGGATGACCTGCGACATCATCATCCACGGCGCCCACAGGTTGCAGTGCGCGTAGCGCTCGAGCTCGGCGACGGTGAACTCGTGCACGGGCTTGAGCGTGTGCGCCACGGCGTTGTTCACGAGCACGTCGATCGGCCCGAACGCGTCCTCCGTGCGCTCGACGAGCGTGTCGCGGCCGCCCTCCGGGTCGCTGAGGTCGCACGGCAGGACGAGGCCGGTGCCGCCGACGTCCTCGATCCGCACGAGCGTCTCCCGCAGGCCGTCCGCCGACCGCGCGGTGATCACCACCCGCGCGCCCTCGGCGGCGAACCGCACGGCGATCGCCCGGCCGGTGCCGCCCGCGCTGGCGCCGGTCACGAGCGCCACCCTTCCGTCCAAGCTGCGGCCCATCGATGACCTCCTCCGTCCAGAAAGTGACAGTCGACTGACGATAACGTCGGGGCGTACCGGATGCCCGGGTGTCCAGCCGGGCAGGGAGGGGGAGGCGTGCGGGGGTTGGCCGGCAAGGGCGCGGTCGTGGTCGGCGGCGCCGGCGGGATCGGCACGGCGACGTGCGTCCGCCTGGCCGAGGAGGGCGGCGCGGTCGCCGTGGGCGACCTGGAGGACGAGCGGACTCTCGACGCCATCCTGGCGACCATCCGGGCGCCGAGGGTGGGCCGCCCGGAGGACATCGCCGCCGCCGTCGCGTTCCTGGTCACCGTGTCTACGCCGGCGGGGCCCAGCGCAACCTCCAGGCGGTGTAGCGCTGTTCCACGCGCTGTCCTTCCTGCTTGACGGGGCCCCGGGGACGTGGCCTATTCTGACAGTAGACTGCCAGTTAGGGGGGACGGTGTCACAAGCGACGGTGTCACAAGCTGAGGTGCTGGGCGATCTCGTGCCGCCTGCCGGCGTGGTCGTGGTCGCGGTGGCGCAGTTGCCGGCGGGGTCGTCGTTCCGGGCCGACGGGCTGTGCGTCGAGCAGGTCGAGCGATTGGTCGCCACGGGCGGGATCTGGCCTCCCATCCTGGTGGGCCGCGCCGACGGTGTGGTGATCGACGGCGCGCACCGCGTGGAGGCGGCGCGCCGGTTGGGTCTGGGGCGCCTCCGAGCGGAGCTGTTCGACGGCGGGCCCGAGGCGGCGTTCGTCGAGTTCGTGCGGAGGAACGTCGCTCAGGGCCTCGTGCTGGGGCTGGAGGAGCGCAGGCGCGCCGCGCTGCGGGTGCTGGGCTCACATCCGCAGTGGTCGGATCGCCGTGTGGCGGAGCTGTGCGGGCTGTCGCCGAAGACGGTCGGCCGCCTGCGGGGTGCCGTGCGGGCCTGTCCAGCTGAGGACGATCCGCAGTCGGACGGCGGGTTGCGGGAGGGGCGTGACCGCCGGATGCGCCCGGTGCGCCGCGGGTCGGTCCGCGCCCGGGTCGTGGAGGCGCTCCGCGCCCAGCCGGATGCGTCGTTGCGGGCGATCGCCGCCGTGGCCGGCGCCTCCCCCGAGACCGTGCGGTTGGTGCGCATGAACCTCGCCGAGGCGCCGGCGCCGCTCGACGCCGACACAGGGCAGCTCGCCGTGGGGCAGGTCTACGTCGGCGGCGCCGACGAGGTCTCGCCCGCGGGCGAGGGGCCGGTCGAGTGGCGATCGGACGCGGCGTTGAGGTCGTCGGCGCAGGGGGACGGCCTGCTGGCGTGGCTGGAGCAGACCGCCGTGGGGGAAGCCGACCTGGCGTGGGCCGACGCCGTGCCGCTCAGCCGGGCGTACGTCGTCGCCGACGAAGCCCGCCGGCGCTCCGACGCCTGGCTCCGCCTCGCACGCGCCCTCGAGGCCCGCACGTCCCGCAAGGGAAGGTGAGCCGTCGACCCGCCAAAGTGGCAGCGAACTGTCAGAACGGGTACGGTTCGGTGCACGAGCTGTGAGGAGACGGCGATGCAGTACAAGGCGATCTCGGCCGACGGCCATGTGAACGAACCGCCGAACCTCTGGGTGGAGCACCTCCCGGAGAAGTTCCGCGAGCGCGGCCCGCACGTCATCGAGACGCCGAAGACGAAGGGCCACGCCTGGATCATGGAGGGCCAGCAGCGGCCGTCGGTCATGGGCTTCTCGTCGATGTACTTCCGGTCGTCGAAGCGGTTCGACCGGGCGTCGCTCGTCGAAGGCTTCAAGCAGATCAAGGACCGTGGCGTCCGCTACGAAGACCTGTTCCCGGGCTCCTACGACCCGGCGGCCCGCGTGCACGAGATCGTCGAGGACAAGACCGATGCCGAGGTGATCTTCAACGGCGTCGGGACCGTCTGGAACGGCATCAAGCTCTGCGCCGACAAGGAGCTCGCGCTCGCCTGCTACAAGGTCTACAACGACTGGATCGCCGACTTCCAGGCGTACGCCCCCGAACGGTTCGTGTGCAACGGCACGCTCCCGACGACGGGCCTCCAGGACGCGATGGACGAGCTCCACCGGTGCGCCGATCTCGGCCTGAGGACCGTGCAACTGGAGTCGTATCCGAGCGGCTCGTTCTCTGAGCCCAGCCCCGAGGACGACCGGTTCTGGGCCGCGGCGGTCGAGCTGGGGATGCCGATCAACGTGCACACCCAGTTCTTCTTCCCCGCCGGTGACCTCGGCTCGAAGATCTCCGCCGAGGGCGTGGCCGACCGCGGCCGGCGGGCCAAGCGCCTCGGCCTCGACGTCCAGGCCGGCAGCTTCCCGGTGATCCTGTGGCGCATGATCCAGTCGGGCGTGTTCGAGCGCTTCCCCGACCTCGCCTTCGTCGGCACCGAGGTGCAGACCGGGTGGGTCCCCTACTACCTCGAGCGCTTCGACGAATCGGTGCGGCGCAACCGCGCCGATTGGGGCCTCCCGCTCCTGCCGAGCGAGTACTTCCGGCGCAACGTGTCGGTCGTGTACATCGTCGACGAGGTCGGGGCCCACAACCGCTACGACATCGGCGTCGCCAACATGATGTGGGGTCCCGACTTCCCGCATTCGTCCTCCGCCTGGCCGGTCGACTACGAGCTCGGGCGCGAGGTGCTCGAGCGGGCGAGCTGCACCGAGAGCGAGATCGAGCGGATCATGTGGAAGAACGCCGCCGACCTCTACAAGCTGCCCTACGACAGCCCGGACACGCTCGGCGTCGCCGCCTGAGGGCGGGGCTCGACGGCACTCGTCATCGACAGGGAGACCCATGTCCCGTACCGAGGGGTACAACCTCATCTCGTCCGAATCACACGTCGTGGAGCCGCCGGACATCTTCGCGGCGCGCCTCCCGACGCACCTCCGTGAGCGGGCTCCTCGCCTCTCGACGGCCGACGGCGGGAGCGTGTGGGTGATCGACGGCGCGGACCCCGTGCCGCTCCCCGCTGCGGCGGCGACGGGCACGGGCTGGCACCGGGCGGCGCAGGGACCCGAGGCGCGCGGCCCCGTCACGTGGGACACCGTGCTGCCTGCGCTCTACGACCCGGCAGAGCGGGTGCGGGCCCAGTGGGCCGACAGCGTGGACGCAGAGCTGCTCTACCCGACGCCGCAGCTGTGGGACGCGATCGGCCAGCTCGACGACGCCGAGCTCGAGGTCGCGCTCGCCCGGGCCTACAACGACTGGCTGGCGGAGTTCTGCGCCCACGACCCCGCCCGCCTGTTCGGCCTGGCGAAGCTGCCGACGACGAGCGTCGACGACGCCCGGGCCGAGCTGGTCCGCGGCGTCGAGGAGCTGCACCTCCCCGGTGCGATCCTCGACGCGTGGCCGAGCGGGCGGCCCGCAGCCGGCGACCCGGCGGACGACCCGTTCTGGGAGGCGGTGAACGGCCTGCGGGTGCCGATCAGCCTCCACTACGGGTTCGGTCGGAACGAGGCCACGGTGCCCCCGTCCGGGATCGCGCCCGGGATGAAGCCGCCCATGGCCGACGCGCTCCTGCCGATGGTCGCGGCCGGCGTCTTCGACCGCTTCCCCGAGGTGAAGATCGTCTTCGCCCACGGCGACGCCGGCTGGGCGCTGCACTGGATGGAGTTCTTCGACATCAACTACGTGCGCCACAAGCACCTGTCGGAGTACTCGCTGGCCGACCCCGACGCGGTGCCCTCCGACTACATCCGCAGGCACGTGTGGTTCACGTTCCACCAGGACCGCCCGGCCGTGAAGAACAGGCACCGCCTCGGGCCGGTCCACCTCATGTGGGCGAGCCACTACCCGTTCGAGGACTCGAACTGGCCCGACGACCGCCAGCAGGCCATGCGGGTCACCGACGAGGTCCCGGTCGACGACCGCCACGCCCTGCTGGCGGGCAACGTCGCCCGGCTCTACCGGCTGCCCGGCTACGAGAAGGGCTTCACGGCGGACGAGATCGCCTCGTTCGAACGGCTCGTGCACTTCTAGGACGGTCCCGGCCAGTAGAGGGGAACGAGCGATGAGCTCGATCGACATCGACCCGGCCGCGCTCGCGGCCTTGGCCGCGGCCTCGGCGCACGCCTACGAGCAGGCGATCATCCACATCGGCGAGGAGATCAAGGCGCGCGACCCGAACGACCTCGGCGCGCTCATCGGGAGCCTCGCGCCGGAGGGGCCGTACGCCTACACGATCCTTCCCCGGGTCCGCGCCGACGGCTCGATCCGCCTGCCGGTGCTCACGACGCGCGAGGAGATCGCGGAGGCCTACGCCGTCATCCGGGGTCTCAGCGACCTCCACGAGGTCATCGGCCTCACGGAGGTCCGGGGCACCTGGTACCTGTTCCAGGACGCCATGACGCGCGGCGGGCCCAAGGGCAGCGACGTGGTCAACGAGCGACAGACGCTCGGCCTCTTCCCGTCGGGGTCCGGGGCGGGGATCACGGGCGAGCTCGTGTGGCTGCGGGTGCCGCGTGCGCAGCTGGGCTTCCGGGACGACGTCGAGGTCCTCGCCGACGACGACCTGCACGCCCGCAAGCTGGTGCTCGACCGGTTCGCCCGCTACCTCGACGCGCTGCGGGCCAACGACCTCGACGCGATCGTCGCCGTGCTGCACGACGGCGCGGCCTCGGCGGTGCGCGACTACGTGGCCGACACGGGCACGCTGATCGAGCTGACCGGGAAGGACGCGCACCGCACCTGGTTACGGGCGCTGCTCGACCGGTACGAGATCCGGTCGGTCGATCCGCTGCACGTCGTGACCGAGGACTGGTACGTCTTCGCCGAGCTCCGGGTCGTGGTCGCGCCGCGCGGCGGGAGCGGCACGCTCTCCTTCCACACCGCGGAGTTCCACATCCCGGCGAGGGACGGGCGGTTCATCGCCCGCATCGGCCACGGCACGGCCCCGGCCCGATGAGCGAGGCGTCGCGGTCCCCCGCGCCGAGGTCGCGATCGTCGGGATCGGGTGCACGGAGTACTCCCGTGACTGGGGCGTCGGCGTCTTCTCGCTGGCCACGGCGGCGATCACGGCGGCCGTCGCCGACGCGGGGCTACGGATCGGCGACGTCGACGGCCTGTGCACGTACGGCGCCGACGACTCGATCGCGCCGAGCATCCTGTCCCAGGCGCTGGGCACCCAGAGCTTGAGCTTCGGCGAGGCCGGGAGCACATCCTGTTCATGGCCGTGCGCCTGCGTCGCTGACGGTGCGCTCGCGTCGCTGACGGGCGCGTCCGCGGCGCGAGGGTGCGCCCGCCTGCGCCCTCGTGCCGCGCTCTGCCGCCTCCGCTACCGAACGGTGGCGAACGTCGGCCGGGCGGGGTTGGCGCCGCGGGGCGGGAGCGGGGCGTACACCTTGCGCAGCGTCCGCACCGGGCCCTCGAGCGAGACGTTCGGTCTGGCGTGCTGCAGGGCGATGTTGTCCCAGGCCACGAGGTCGTGCTCGCGCCAGTCGTGCTCGTAGAGCGCCTCGACCCGGTAGAGGTGGGCGAACAGCTCCTCGAGCAGCGCCTCGCTGTCCTCCGGCGAGAGGCCCTCGATCCTGCTGGTCATCTGCTGGGACACGTACAGGAGCGTGTCGCCGGTGCGGGGGTGCCGGTGACCGACCCGGGTCGTGCGGGTCGGCAGGTCGACGAAGTCGGAGACGAGCACGTCGGGGTCGCCGCCGGCCCGGCTCTCGCCCTCGGCGTGGCCCTGCACGGCGGACAGGTCCTCGACGCGCGCCCGCAGCTCGTCGGGGAGCGTGTCCCACGCGTGCTTGGCGCTGGCGAAGGTCGTGCCCGACACGGGGGGCTCGATCTCGACGGCGTACAGCGACAGCACCTGGAAGGTGTGCTCGGACCACATCATGTCGGAGTGGAACAGCAGCCGGCCGTACGGCGCCCCGCCCTCGGGCTCCTTGTTCGAGACGTAGAACGGCTCGCCGCCGGACCGCCCGGTGGGGGACTCGCCCTCGGCGAGGGGCCCGAGGCCGATGAGACGGCGGACGAGGTTGGCCTGCGTGGTCTGGTCGATGTCGAGGTCACGGAACACCAGGACCCCCCTGGTGTCGAACAGCGACCGGAGCCGGCGAGCGGTGTCGGTGTCGGCGAGCGCGGCGTGCGGGTCGAGACCGACGATCTCGGTCCCGAACGCGGGTGTCAGGTCTCGTAGCTGGAAGTCGGGCATGCCCTGCCTCCGTTCGTGCGGGCGGTCGAGGGCGAGAGTACCGGGCACCGGCCATGTTGTGGCAGTGGAGTGACAGAAATCGGCGAGGTCTGGCACACTGCCGACCCATGATCGACTTCACGGGTCAGGCCGTCGTCGTCACCGGAGCGGGGCGCGGTCTCGGTCGCCTCTGCGCGCTCGACCTGGCCGCGCGCGGGGCGGCGGTGGTGGTCAACGACATCGGTGGCTCGATGGCCGGCGTCGTGGGCCTCACCAACGTGCTCGCCGTGGAAGGCGCGGCCCACGGCATCCTGGCGAACACCGTGCTCCCGTTCGGGCAGTCACGGATGGTCTGGGAGACGACCGGCGGGGCGTCGCCGGAAGAGGGCTTCATCGGGGCCATCCGTCCGGAGCTGGTGGTGCCCATCGTGACGTACCTGGCCAGCAGCACCTGCACCGTGAGCCATCACAACTACTCCGCCGGCGCCGGTCGGTTCGCCCGAGCGTTCATCGGCCTCGGCGAGGGGTGGCTCGCGCCGGCCGGCCGCCCACCGGCGGCGGAGGACGTCGCGACGCACATCGAGGAGATCTCGGCCACGCAGCCCTTCACGGTGCCGGCGTCGATCGTCGACGAGGTCGTCCAGATCTGCGAGAAGCTCGGCATCCCGGTCTGGGCGTAGGGCCGGGCCGCCGGCGCCGGCGTGACCTGTCCGCTCGAGTCCGCGCCCAGGGCTACGAGGTCGCCCACCGGGCCCGCCTCACCTGGGACGCGACGATGACCCACGACGGCCCGTGGGACGTCCCGACGCTGGCGCGGCGGCTGCCCGACGAGCTCGGGCCCGACCTCGCGCTGCGGCCCGTTCCCTGGCCAGAGCGCCCGCGATGATTACCTCCGGGGTTTGCGCCGAGGGCCGGGCTCCCATAGATTTGGCAGTCGACTGTCGCTTTGAGAAAGCGCATCCCAAGGGGGGATCGACGACATGACCGTCATCGCGACCGACACGGACACGGCGGGTGCAGATCGCTCGGCCCCCCTCGTGATCGTGTCCTGCGACACCCACATCGGGCCGCGCCTCGTCGAGGACCTGCGGCCCCACTGCCCGCACGACCGGCTCGACGACTTCGACCGCTACGCCGCCATGGTCCGGCAGAAGCGCGAGGAGGCCGCGGCGGCGCGGACCCGGGTCTCCTTCGGCGACACGAAGATGGGTGACGACTGGGGCGTCCGGCTCGACAACCTCCAGACGCCGGGGCACTTCAACATGCACGCCCGGCTGCACGACCTCGACGGCGACGGCGTGGCGGCCGAGGTCCTGTTCCACGACAGCCAGAACGGCGAGCCGATTCCCTTCCAGAGCGACACCCTGCTCATGCGCGGCTCGGGGGTGGAGCAGGACTTCGACCTGCTGCGGGCCGGCCAGCGGATCTACAACTCGTGGCTCGCCGAGGCGTGCGCGATCGAGCCGGAGCGCCACATCGGCCTGATGCACCTGCCGATGTGGGACGTCGACGCCGCCGTCGAGGAGCTCGAGTGGGCCCGCTCGGTCGGGCTCAAGGGGATCAACTTCCCGACGCCGAAGCCGTTCCTCCAGCCCTACAACGACCCGGCGTGGGACCGGTTCTTCTCGGCGTGCGAGGACCTCGGGGTCACGCTCTGCAACCATGGCGGCGCCGGCGCGAGCGGCGGCACCTTCCCGGGGGCGATGTCGATCGCCAAGTTCGAGATCTCGATGATGGCGCGGATCTGCCCGATGGATCAGCTGATCTTCGGCGGCGTGTTCGAGCGCCACCCGCGCCTCAAGCTCGTCCTCACGGAGTCGCCCGGTGCGTGGTGGAACTTCGTGCTGAAGGAGATGGACAGCATCTACCTGACCGACACCCGCAGCTACGGGCCGTCGGAGCGCGAGCGGGTGCCGCGCCTGCCGAGCGAGTACGCCCGCGAGCAGGTCT